>DASQTN010000217.1:0-5126 GCA_035641895.1 Chryseolinea sp.
CTCGCGTTTATGAGGCGGAGCGGCCCGAGTTATTTTTTAAAGCAACACCAAGCCGTGTCGTAGCGCATGGAGGAAAAGTAAGAATTAGAAAAGACTCAACGTGGGATGTACCCGAACCCGAACTTACACTTGTGATCACATCAAATGGTAAAATTGTTGGCTACACCATCGGTAACGATATGAGTTCACGTAGTATTGAAGGCGAAAATCCGCTGTACCTTCCTCAGGCAAAAACGTACGATGGCTGTGCTGCATTAGGGCCGTGCATTTTTGTTACACAGAAACCACTTCCTGAAAATACGATGATTCAACTGGAGATTGAGCGCGGCGGCAAGAACGTATTTGAAGGCAATATTGCAATCAGTCAGATAAAAAGGAAATTCAACGAGCTTGTAGAATTTTTATATCGCGAAACAAGTTTCCCGAATGGAAGCTTTTTGATGACGGGCACTGGAATTGTACCGGGGAATGAATTTACACTTCAGCAAGGCGATCAGATCAGCATAACGATCGAGCCAGTCGGGACGCTTGTGAACTCGGTAGCTTAGAGAGTGTTTTTGTGCTTACGTGTTGAAGTGTTTACGTTGTAAGTCTGAACATTTCAATACTTGCTAACATTCAGAAACACTGACTTTTAATTAATCAAAATCCACGTAAATACTTTGAACACATAAACACTTAAACACATCCCATGACTGGAAAAAATATTATTGGACAAACTTTATCGGGATCTGGCAAGGAAGTTTTCTACGGGGTGAATCCTGCCACTGGGCAACAGCTGGAGCCAGCGTTTTATGAGGCTACGCAAGACGAAATTAATAGTGCGATTGAAAAAGCTGCGGAAGCTTTTCAAACTTATCGCCTTGTGAATGGCAAGGATAAGGCGGCATTGCTGGAAATGATTGCCGAGGAAATTATAGCTCTTGGCGATGATTTGATCAAACGCGGTATGGAGGAAACAGGACTTCCAGAAGCCCGTCTTAACGGCGAGCGTGGCCGTACCGTTGGCCAGCTCAAGCTATTTGCAGCCCTCCTCCGAGAGGGTTCATGGGTCGGCGCGCGAATCGACCTTGCTGATCCAGACCGGAAACCTTTACCGAAACCTGATGTGAGGAGTATGCAGCGCGCACTCGGACCAGCCGGCGTTTTTGGTGCGAGTAATTTCCCGTTTGCTTTCTCTGTTGCCGGCGGTGATACAGTCTCTGCGTTGGCGGCCGGATGCCCAGTCATATTCAAAGCGCATCCCGCTCATCCAGGCGTGTGCGAGCTTGTCGGTTTGGCCATTCAGCGAGCCGTGAAAAAATCGGGAATGCCAGAAGGTACCTTCTCAATGGTAAACGGTAGATCTACTGACGTAGGGATGGCGTTGGTCAGGCACCCTGCTATTACTGCCATAGGTTTTACGGGCTCGTTTCGTGGAGGAAAAGCATTGTTCGATGAGGCTAACAAAAGGCCAACACCCATTCCTGTCTACGCCGAAATGGGAAGCACAAATCCTGTGTTCATTTTACCGGATGCGTTAAAAGAAAGAAAAGAAAAGATTGCGCAGGACCTGGCCGCCGCAGTTACGCTCGGTGTTGGACAATTTTGCACGAATCCAGGTTTGGTTTTCATTCCAAACTCCGACGATGGATCCAAATTTAAAGAGGCACTTGCAAGTAGTATCAAAGGAATAAATGCCGGCGTTATGCTTACCTCCGGAATTCAACGCAGCTTTCAGAAAGGAATTGAAAAACTGAGAGCGGCCAAAGGCGTGGAAGTGTTAGCGCAAGGTCCTTCAGGAGGTTCCGGCAGTCACGGTACAGCGCATTTACTTCATGCATCTATCAAATCTTTTTTAAACGATCATACCCTGGAAGAGGAAGTGTTTGGGCCATCCACACTTGCTATTACTGCGGATACAAAAGCCGAGATTCTTCAAGCTGCAAAAAATTTGGGGGGACATATTACTGCAACGCTTCATGCGACGGACAAAGATTTAGTGGAATATGGCGAGCTCATCAGCATCCTGGAGCAGAAAGTCGGAAGAGTTATAATTAACGGATATCCTACCGGCGTAGAGGTTTGTCATTCGATGGTGCATGGTGGACCTTTTCCGGCAACGACTGACAGCAGAACGACTTCGGTCGGAACGGGAGCTATTACCAGATTTACAAGGCCAGTAGCCTATCAAAATTTTCCCTCGTCACTTTTACCTGCGGAATTGCAGGATGGAAATCCTTTGAAGGTGTTCAGATTGGTAAATGGTGAATGGAAAAAGGACTGACATCAACCCTTTGTGAAACTTTGTGGCTAGGAGTCTTCGTGGCTACTTCGAAGTTGCCATGAAGGCACGAGGAGACCAAGTTTTACACAGGAGGACAAACTTCGAAACGGAATTTAAAACAATATTATGTCAACGGAGAAAAAACATCTCAGAAGCAAAGATTGGTTTGGCAAATCCGATAAAATGGGTTTTGTACATCGCTCGTGGCTAAGAAATCAAGGTTATCCCGATGATTACTTCCAGGGCAAACCTGTTATCGGTATTTGTAACACATGGTCGGATCTCACACCTTGCAACGGTCATCTAAGGGATTTCGCGGAAATTGTCAAAAGAGGGATTGCAGAGGCGGGTGGATTTCCCATGGAATTTCCAGTAACATCTCTCGGCGAAACCCTCATGCGGCCGACAACCATGCTCTTTAGAAATCTTGCCAGTATGGATGTTGAAGAAACAATTCGCGCCAATCCGCTGGATGGTATTGTATTGCTTACTGGTTGTGACAAGACAACGCCATCTACATTAATGGGCGCGTGTAGTGTTGACTTGCCAACATTAGTGGTACCGGGTGGCCCAATGTTAAGTGGACGTTTCAGAGGGGAGTGTGTCGGATCAGGTTCATTTAACTGGGAAATAAAAGAAAGACAAAAAGTTGGAAATATTTCGGATGCTGAAATCCAGGAGATGGAAATTGGAGTTGCACGAAGTAACGGTCATTGTATGACCATGGGAACCGCCTCAACAATGGCATGTATGGTGGAGGCATTAGGCCTTACGTTACCGGGCGCTGCGGCAATCCCTGCCGTCGACGCGAGAAAAAAAGTATTGGCCCAACTTTCCGGGAGGCGCATTGTTGAAATGGTGAAAGAAGATTTAAAGCTCTCGAAAGTATTAACGCGCAAAGCTTTTGAAAACGCTATCGTAGTAAATGCAGCCGTTGGCGGATCAACAAATTTCATTATTCACCTCTTAGCCATTGCTGGAAGAATAGGTGTGGATTTAAACCTGGAAGACTTTGACAAAATCGGGAGTAAAATTCCACTGCTTGTGAATCTCAAGCCCTCGGGTAAATTTTTGATGGAAGATTTCTATTACGCTGGTGGTTTGCCCGTCGTGATAAGAGAGATGAAAGATTATCTTCATAATGATGTCATAACAGTAAATGGCAAGAAACTCGGAGAGAACAATACTGTGTCGGCTTGTTACAACAATGACGTGATCGCCAAGATTGACCAGCCATTTCAACAAGAAGCAGGAATTGCCGTCCTTAAAGGAAACCTAAGCGAACATGGATCGATCATAAAACCATCGGCAGCTACTCCTAAGCTGATGAAGCACCGGGGACGCGCAGTGGTATTCGAAACCATGGAAGACTACCACGAACGCATTGACGATCCTAACCTCGATATTGATGAAACGTGTGTGATCGTTCTGAAAGGCGTTGGCCCAAAGGGCTATCCAGGTATGCCTGAAGTTGGAAATGTTGACCTACCCGAAAAGATTTTGAAGAAAGGCATTATTGATATGGTTAGAATTTCCGATGGGAGAATGAGCGGTACAGCAGCCGGAACTGTTGTACTTCACGTTTCGCCTGAATCAGCAATAGGCGGCACGTTGGCATTAGTTCAAAATGGTGACATGATTGAACTTGACGTTGAAAAACGACGCCTTCAACTGGATATTAGTGAAGAAGAATTGGTTAAAAGAAAAAAAGCCTGGGTGCCACCTGCGCCCGTAGCCGCTCGCGGCTATGTGAGGTTTTACATTGAGCATGTTCAACAAGCTCACTTGGGCACAGACCTTGATATTTTAAGAGGCGGTTCAGGATCAGATGTGACGAGGGATTTGCACTAATACTTAAGCTTTTTTATGCCCGTCATCCTGAGCGGCGAGTGCGTGATGGAAAGTGCGAGCGAAGGATCCCCTTCAATACTCGCAGAACCAAGCTCGAAGTGGCACTTTGATTCGAGGGGGATCCTTCGTTCTCTACATCCTGCGCACATGCCTCACTCAGGATGACGCTTTGAAAAAGTTTGGTTGATAAAGTTGTGTAGAATAGATTATCAAAAAATGTTAGCATCTTCATGGGTTTACATCATCACTAATGTTCATCATACCACGCTTTACGTTGGCGTTACAAATGATCTTCCGACGAGACTGTGGGAACACAGGACTAAACAGGATCCCAAAAGTTTTTCTGCGAAGTACAATCTTTGTATTCTGGTTTTTTATCAGGGCTTTGATTCAATTGTGGAATCTATCGCGCAAGAGAAGTTCATAAAGGGAAAGACAAGAAAATGGAAGGAAGCATTAGTCAACGATTTTAATCCGGACTGGAAGGATTTGACCTCCGAAATTATTAGAACTTAACCGTAACACTTTGACCATCCTCCACTCTCGAGAACGTCATCCTGAGCGGCGGATGCGCAGGGGAAAGTGCGAGCGAAGGATCCCCTTCAATACTCGCAGAAGGAGATCGAAGTGGCACTTTGATTCGAGGGGGATCCTTCGTTCTCTACATACTGCGCGCATGTCCCACTCAGGATGACGCTTTGAAAAAGTTTGTTTGAACGTCTTGATCGGTGAACGTGCGGCGAGCAAGGCAAGCCATTCTTTTCTTTCTTTTTAGACCGTCATCCTGAGCGGCGAGTGCGTGATGGAAAGTGCGAGCGAAGGATCCCCTTAAGAATCGCAGAACGAGATCGAAGTAGCACTTTGATTAAATGGGGATCCTTCGTTACCCACAACCTGCGCGCATGCCTCACTCAGGATGACGCTTTGAAAAAGTTTTTTTGAACGTCTTGAACGGTGAACGTGCGGCGAGCAAGGCAAGCCATTCTTTTCTTTCTTTTTAGACCGTCAT
>DASQTN010000218.1:0-4181 GCA_035641895.1 Chryseolinea sp.
AAGACGTTTTGCCGTTACGTTAAGGGCTACTTTTTAACCACTAACTTCTGACGTTATGAAATCAAAATTTTATAAAATATTTGCGGCATTTGCCTGTCTTGCTTTGCTGAGTTGCGAAAAAGACTTTTTGGACATCAATGACGATCCCAACAATCCGTTGGATGTGTCGCTCGAATTGTTGCTTCCTTCAGCGCAGCTGGATCTTGCCGGAACGCTGGGAACAAATGGCGGTGGGCTATCCTACATATCAACGGTATATATGGCTCAATGGGTGGAGCGTAGGCCTACGACGAACGATTACGCTATCCAGGGATCTGACTTTGGAAATACGGCGCCATGGCTTGTGCTATACACCAGGGCTTTAGCCGATATAGAGATCATCATAAAGAAGGCTAACGACCTGGAGGCATACCCATATCTGGGAATATCCCAGGTGATGAAGGCATATGCGTATAGTGTTATGGTTGATATTTGGGGCGACGTTCCTTTTAGTGAGGCTCACAAAGCCGATATTCTATTGCCGGCTTATGACCAGGGTGAAGACATTTATCCCCAGCTTTTTGCATTATTAGATGAAGGAATTGCTAACCTCGAAAAGGAGTCTGTCTTTGAAGTGGGTAATGAAGACGTCTTTTACGGGGGTGACACAGAACGTTGGGTGAAATTTGCAAATTCCGTGAAACTGAAAATGTACAATCAGATACGCGAGGTGCAGGACGTTTCAGCAGAAGTCGCGGCGTTGCTGGCCGAAGGTAATTTGATCAGTGATGAATCTGAAGATTTCCAGATGGCCTATGGCACAAGCGCGGGCCCTGACAACAGGAATCCGGGTTATGCTCAGGAATGGAATGCAGGGGGAGCCAACTACCAAATCAACCCGTTCTTCTACGAAACGATGGCTAACATGAATACATTTGGCCACCGTAACTACGGCGGCGACATCGACATCGTCGATCCTCGGATCCCCTATTATTTCTATAACCAAATAGCGGAAGTGAGCCCTGACGATTCTCCAGGAAATCCTTGCAGCTATTGCTTCGGCTATGTTGACGCAGCCTCTGGAGAGTTTCAAATTCAGGTTCCGCAATTGGAAGGCACAGGAATGGTCGCGATCTACGGTTTTTCGCTTAACATCGATCCCAATGAAGGCTATGATCAAGGAGCATTTCAAACTGTATCAGGATTATATCCGCTCGGAGGCGAGTACGATGACGGCGAAGGTGGTGCGTCGTCTTTTGACAGAGGGAATCCTCAGGTACCTCAACGAATATTAACCTATTATGCGATAAAATTTATCGAAGCCGAGCTGTATCTGACCAACGTGGTTGAAGGAGATGCCCGCGCGGCGCTAGAAGAGGCGATTTGGGCTTCATTTTCAAAAGTGAATCAAATCGCCGCGAGTGTAGGGTCACCGTTGATCGAAGATGAGGTAATCGCCGAATACGTGGATGCTGTACTCGTTGACTATGATGCAGACGATGATGCCGGCAAGCTTGAGCATATAATGACCCAGAAATGGATTGCCGGGTTTGGATCGGGTGCTGATTTGTACACTGACTACAGAAGAACAGGTTTCCCCGTACTACACGACGCGAATACCGACAACCTGAGCTTTACAATACGCAACCGGGAGTTCCCTAATTCATTCCCTTGGCCAACAGCAAATTTGCAAGTTAATAGCAATGCCCCAAGTCAGAAGGTTGTGACGAGTGCAGAAGCCAAACCATTTTGGATGAATTAAATGTGTCCATCACAAAAAATTATTAACACATGAAACAGATAATATTTTCATTTTTCATAATTGCTTTTGGCTTCCTTTCAATCTCTTGTGAGGAACAAGAAAAATTTGGGTTAGAGCAATCGGAAAAAGCATTCAACCTTAGGTTGGCGCCTGATAAGAATTCTTTTGACATCTCGGCAGGCGATCCGGAGATCAATTTTACGATCTATACGGACACTAAAACCATTGATCATGTCGAGATTTATGTAGACCTCCTAAAGTTCGGCAGCGCCGGGCCTACACCCCGGGCGTTGTTAAAAGAAATTCCAGGCAATACGCTGGGAACTTCTACGTCGGTGACTTTAAAGCTTTCCGATTTTGTTGGTGCAGTCGGCCTTACACTGGATGATTTGGGTGGAGGTGATCTGTTTAATATTTACAATGAAGTTACCCTAAGCGACGGAAGAGTATATCCCGACACACTTGAACTTGGGGATGAGAAGTTTGTAAATGTTGAAAACCCCTTCTTTACGGCAGCCGGTACCACAAGCTTTACAGCGACGCTTGCCTTTCCCGTACTGTGTCCTTTTGTGACTGCCGACGCGATTGGAACCTATACTGTAACGCGCGATGATTTCGAGATTCTTTTTGATCCTGCGCATCAACCTGAGGTGATTGCCGGTCCTGGACCCAATCAGGTCACCCTGGTGGATATATTTGGACACCCCCCTGGATTTGACGTTATCGTAGATGTAAATCCTGCGACAGATGTTGCTACCGTCGAGTCTCAAGAGGGTTGGGATTCGGGTAATTACGGACTTCCTTTTGGAAATATCTTAGTCGAAGGAGGAGGATTTTATTTTTCATGCACCGGGTTTCTCACACTTGACCTGGCGCATAACCTTTCCGACGGCCGATCCTACGGAACGTACCGAATTGAATTCACAAAAGAATAAGGGTTGCCGCATGTTAGGCTTTTAAAAAAATAGCAAAACCAAGAGTAAAGAGGATGTCGTACCGCAAACGGCATCCTCTTTTTTCTATTGTGGATAACTAAAAAGGTTGTTTAGACCAGCATTTCGCCGAATTATTTTTGACGGTCTGAAGTTTTAACGATTTTATTTCCGGTAAAAGCTATGTAGGTTTTGCGCTCCTTTCGAACAGAAATTGCACTAACGCTTTCCGAAGTTGCAAGGTAAAGCTAAGTCGTTAGTAGCATCAATATGGTCATTCGGACACTTATTAGCGCAGTTCTAATTTTCACGATTTCATTGTGTTACGCACAAGAGACTTATGTTGACAGTTTAGAAAATTTAGTCAGAACAACACCCAACGATACAAATAAAGTCTGGACGCTCAACCGCTTGGTAACAACCCTGCGCGAGGGCGATAATAACAAGGCGTTAATGTATGCGGAGCAGGCAAAGGCGTTGGCAGAACAATTAAACTATCAACGAGGATTAGCCTGGGCATTGGAAAATTTAGGTTGGCTTTCCTACAGAAGGGGTGACGACTCGAAAGCATTTCAACTCGCAACGGAGGCGCTATTGATTAGCAAGAAATTTAACGACTATCCAGCCATAGCCAGATGCTTGAACAGCATCGCATCGACTTACTACGAACAAAAACAGTATGATATAGCACTAAACAATTTTAAAGGTGCTTTGGAGGCGGCCAAGGCCGGTAATGACAAAACAGCCAATGCACGGAGCATGAATAACGTTGCCTTTACGATGATGTATTTAGATAAATATGATTCTGCAGCCATCCATGCTGAACAGGCTGTAAGATTAAGTCAACAAGCAAACAGCACTTACCTCGAAGGCTATGCATATCGCACATTGGGAGATGTTGATATGCATTACAATAGAGTAGAGGCAAGCTTGGCCAAGTTTAGGAATACATTACGTTTGGCGGAGATTTCGCAAAATATGTTTCTTAAAACCTCAACGATGCACCGGGTGGGTAAAGCATATTTGTTATTGAATCAACCCGATCAGGCTTTAAAACTTTTGTTAGAAAACATTCAACTCGCTAACAAGTTTGGTTACAGGGACGAGGTTGAGTTCGCTTTAAAACTCACATCCGACGCATATGCGGCCAAGAATGTGCCGGCCAAAGCTTATGAATATCAATCACGTTACCTTCAGTTGCATGATTCATTGTATGATCAGCGTAACAGTGAGCATCTTTCAGTTATGCAGGCGAGGTTTGAGGCACCTTTAAAGGAGGCCGAAATTGAATTATTAAAAAAAGATACTCAGATCAAACAGCAGGAGATTAACAGCCAAAAAGTCTGGATGTATTTTACTATTGGATTGCTGTCACTGGCGGCGATTCTAGTGTTCGTCTTATTGTATAGCAACTGGATCAAGCGCAAAGCAAATGATTTATTGGAGACCAAAAATGAAGAAATACAGGCGCAGGCGCTTCAGCTAAAAAATCTGAATTCAACCAAGGA
>DASQTN010000219.1:0-3390 GCA_035641895.1 Chryseolinea sp.
AGGCTTGCTTAATCGGCTGAATGGAGCGCAATGATTTCTTCAGCTGAAGCATTTCCCGCGGATTAATCCGGTTAACGGCAACTTTTGAAATCAATCGTTCAAGATCAGCAATTTGTTTTAACGGCTCCAGGAGTTTGTCAGCCAACCCGCGATCCTTGAAGAATGTATCCACCATAAACAATCGCTCATCGATTGCCGATTTTTCTTTTAATGGAAGGATCATCCATTTCCGCAATTGCCGCGAGCCCATAGGGGTAACGGTACAATCTAAAATATCAATTAACGGAACTCCCCCCTCGTTTTGAGACGTGACGATTTCGAGATTCCGAATGGTGAACTTATCAAGCCAAACAAATTTGTCTTCATCAATACGGGAGATTGAAGCAATGTGAGATGTGTCCCTATGTTCAGTATCCTCCAGGTAATGAAGAATGGAGCCAGCGGCGATAATCGCCTCGCCGAATTCGTCGATACCAAATCCTTTAAGGGAAACTGTTTTAAATTGATGAATGAGCTTTTCATAGGCATAATCGAATCCATATACCCATTCATCCAATGCATAGGTGCTGTAGTCATCTCCAAGCAACACTTCTAAATGTCCGCGTGATTGCTTGCTGAAAATAACTTCGGAAGGAGCGAACCCTTGAAGTAATTTTAAAATATAGTTTTCACTTCCCTGAGCAACGTAAAACTCGCCTGTTGAAACATCCAGGAAAGAAATTCCGAATGTACTTTTGCCCATAAAAATTGAGGCAAGAAAATTATTTTGCTTCCGTTCTAAAACGTGATCGTTGAACGAAAGACCGGGGGTCACTAATTCTGTAACCCCCCGCTTTACGATACCTTTTACAAATCGCGGATCCTCCAATTGATCACAAATAGCAACCCGATACCCGGCGCGTACGAGTTTCGGAAGGTAATTATCCAAAGAGTGATGTGGAAATCCTGCCAATTCTATCTCTGAAGCTGAACCACTTCCCCTTTTGGTAAGCACTATATCAAGAACTTTGCTGGCTGTAACGGCATCGTCTCCGAACGTCTCATAAAAATCACCTACACGAAACAACAACAACGCTCCGGGATATCTTCCCTTAATTGCATTGTATTGTTTCATTAAAGGGGTTTCAACAACCGATTTCACTTCACTCATAGTGAGCAAATATAAAAAAGTGGAAATCAGTTATCCGACTAAAAATTAAAGTTATTACAATGTTCGACTATAGAAATATGAACGTTTCCCTCGTAGCGCTACATAATTTCATCGTTCACAAACAATTAACCACATCCTGTCACCTTTTTCTTTAACTCGATCAACAAAGGCCTCCTCCTTCCAAACGATTTTAAATCCCGCCTGCTTCAAATCTTCCATTGCATAGTTCATTCCAAGCTCGTGTTTTCGCGCTTGTTCCGCCCGGGATAATTTTTTTCGCTCGTCGGAAATTGGCTCGCAAATAACAAGTCGTCCTCCTGTTCGCAAAGCCGCCTTGATGTGATGCAGGATTTGCTGGTGATCATCCATCTCATGGTAGGTGTCAACAATCAATGCTGCATCCAACGTACCGGAAGGAAGGTGTGGATTGTCTTCTTCCCCAATAATAGGTTTAACGTTTTGAATATTTCGATCGGCAAGGTGTTTTTTAAGTCTCTCAATTTTATCCTTGCTTATGTCAACGGCATAAACATTCCCGTTTTTGCCAACAATTGGTGCAAGCTTCATCGTAAAGTATCCTTCATGACAACCAACATCGGCAACCTGACTACCGGCCTTTAAATTTAGTTTTTCAATAATCTCATTTGCACGCTGCCAGGTATCGCGTTGCTCCCAGGCTCCCTGTCTATAAATATCTTTCCATGGATCCTGCGCGAACGCTGCCAGGGATAAAACCATTTGCAAGAAAAAAACAGAATACTTCATACCCGCCAGTTATTGTCATGAATACGAATGCCGAAATCAGTGAGATTATTTCCTTATTTACGAATGATTTTAGAATTAAGTCAACGGCCTCCCCTACTTTTACCCCGCCAAAAGAACGGATAACGGATAACGGATAACGGATAACGGATAACGGATAACGGATAACGAAATGAGAAAGTTAAAACTGGAAGAACTGGGCCGCATTTCCATAGATCAATTCAAAGCGATAGAAAAACTTCCGGTGTGTATTGTCCTCGATAACGTGAGGAGCCTTCATAACGTTGGCTCCGCCTTTCGCACAGCTGATGCGTTTCGCATCGAAAAGATCTTTCTCACTGGTATTACCGGTACTCCCCCGCATCGTGAAATTCAAAAAACCGCCTTGGGTGCCACCGAATCTGTCCCCTGGCAATACGATGAACAACCTTCAGCGGTCATAAAGAAATTAAAAAGCGAAGGCTACCACATTGTGATTGTTGAGCAAACGTCCGAAAGCATCCCGTTGCAGAAATTTGAACCACTGCCCGCTCAAAAGTACTGCTTGGTTTTTGGTAATGAGATTAACGGCGTTAGCGACGACGCAATTGCGCTGGGTGACATTGCTTTAGAAATACCGCAGGAGGGAACAAAACATTCCCTCAATATATCGGTCTGCCTGGGAGTGGTAGTTTGGGAAATTTTTAGAAAAGTTATCCTAATTGGCTGATTTTCATGCGAAGGTTCAAAATTATCGATCCATTGTAATAACATTCATCAATCAGTCTTAATTTGCGCCCTGATAAACTCACCATTGAACTCTGATCGTTACGCGCAACGCGGTGTCTCCGCTTCAAAGGAAGATGTCCACCAGGCCATCAGCAAACTTGATAAAGGTTTGTTTCCAAAGGCATTTTGCAAGATCGTTCCGGATTACCTAGGTCACGACGACGATTACTGTACCGTAATGCATGCCGACGGTGCCGGGACAAAGTCATCGCTCGCATATATCTATTGGAAAGAGACGGGAGACCTTTCGGTTTGGAAAGGAATTGCGCAGGATGCCATCATCATGAATATCGACGATTTACTTTGTGTTGGGGCCATCGATAACATTTTACTTTCATCGACCGTGGGCCGGAATAAAAATCTTATTCCCGGCGAAGTGGTTTCAGCAATAATAAATGGAACGGAGGAGGTTCTTGAAATGCTACGTCGCTACGGACTCGGCATTATCAGCACAGGCGGAGAAACGGCTGATGTCGGTGATTTGGTTAGGACCATTATTGTTGATAGTACCGTCGTAAGTCGGATGAAGCGTTCGGACGTAATCGACAATAGCAGGATTCAAGCGGGCGATGTGATCGTTGGACTCGCTTCGTTTGGAAAAGCTTCGTATGAAGATGGTTACAACGGCGGAATGGGAAGTAATGGTTTAACATCAGCACGTCATGATGTCTTCCATAAAGAATATGCCGCCAAGTACCCGGAATCGTATG
>DASQTN010000220.1:0-2962 GCA_035641895.1 Chryseolinea sp.
CTTTGGAGCGCCTGGCGACATGTGCCAGGTCGAAAACAGAGTCCCAGGTTCTCCCGGAAAATTTCCTTGTCCCGAGTTGGCCATTCACGGCGGCGTCTGGCAGTTCGACGCCAATAAGACCGGCCAATTGCAGTCAGATGGCAAACGATACGCTACGGGTATACGCAGTATTGTTGCGATGAGCTGGAATTCCGAAGACGGAAACCTGTTCGCTATTCAACATGGACGAGATGACTTTTTCCGTACATGGCCGGACCTATATTCCCCCTGGAAAAGCGCTTTGCTGCCATCCGAGGAATTTTTTCGTGTGACAGAAGGAACAAATGGTGGCTGGCCTTATTATTATTTTGACCAAATGCAGAACAAGAAACTGCTAAATCCCGAATATGGTGGAGATGGAAAAAAGAACGATGGAGCCGATACCGTAGCTTCACCACTTATTGGTTTCCCAGGACACTTTTCGCCAAACGACCTGCTCTTTTATAAAGGAGATCAGTTTCCGTCCCGATACAAAAATGGAGCGTTTATCGCATTTCACGGATCGACAATACGGGCGCCCTATCCGCAGGCCGGATATTTCGTGGCGTTTGTACCATTCAGTGATGGAAAGCCTTCAGGTCCCTGGGAAGTATTCGCCGATGGATTCGCGCAGTTGGATACTATTGTAAGTACTTCCGACGCGAAGGCACGTCCCATGGGACTTTCAATGGGACCGGACGGTTCATTGTACGTCACTGAAAGTGTCAGGGGCAAGATTTGGAGGATTATGTTTAAGGGTGACAAGACAGCGTTTGGAGAAAAACAACTCGCCGGAATGGAACAGCGAAAAATGCGAACCAACGTTAAGACACCAGACGAAATCAAGGACAACCTGCTAAGAGGTAAAGAATCACCAGGGGCCGTTGCATACAACCGCTATTGTGCCTCATGCCATCTTCCCGCTGGGCAGGGTGATGGAAATCGATATCCGCCGTTGTTCGGTTCCGAATGGGTGAGCGGCCCAAAACAGAGATTGATTGAATTGGTGTTGAACGGTATGTCGGGTCCGATCAAAGTCAGAGGCAAATCATACGATGGCGTCATGCCAGCGCATGCGTTCCTTAGTGATGAGCAAGTGGCGGAAATTCTCACCTATTTAAGAACGAGAATGAACCATGGAGGAACCCCAATTTCAGCGGAGGAAGTGCAGATGCTACGGTCTGAGAAATGAACAATAGCGAGACGAGCGGTTAGCGCAGAGATTTGTTAAGTCGGCAGTAAGGGTTTCGTCATCAGCACCGCTGATCTAAACAAATAGCTTGAAGCAGTGTTGAGTTTTTTGTTTATGTAAACATCATTTGAAATGGAGTATCGACAATTAGGAAACTCAGGACTAAGAGTGCCAGTACTAAGTTTTGGCACAGCCACGTTTGGTGGAGGCAATGACTTTTTTAAGGCATGGGGTAATACAGAAGTGAGCGAAGCCTCTCGTCTGGTCAATCTCTGCCTCGACGCTGGAGTAAATCTTTTCGACACATCGAATGTATACTCGATGGGAATGGCGGAAGAAATCCTTGGAAAAGCCATTTCCGGATCGCGTGATAAGGTGTTAATCTCAACAAAGGCGACTTTCCCAATGTCAGACCAGGTGAATGACTATGGATCTTCGCGCCTCAGCTTGATAAAAAATTGTGAAGATAGCCTTCGACGGCTAGGGACAGATCACATTGACATTTATCATATGCATGGATTCGATGCAAATACTCCCGTCGAAGAAACATTGAAAGCATTAGACAATTTAGTACAGAGTGGAAAAATACGTTACATCGCCTGCTCCAACTTTTCCGGTTGGCACCTGATGAAATCGTTATCGATTTCGGAACGATACGGATGGTCTAAGTATGTTGCGCATCAAGCTTACTATTCCTTAATCAATCGTGACTTTGAATGGGAGCTTATGCCGTTGGGGATTGACCAAAAGATCGGAACGATAGTATGGAGTCCGTTGGCATCCGGCATGTTAACCGGCAAGTACCGCCGCAACCAACCGATACCGAAAAATACCAGAGTTGCGCAAGGAGGAAGTCCCGTACCTGCTGATACCATCGACAATGAAAGATTGTATAATATTATTGATAGAGTAGATGCTATAGCTAATGAAACTGGAAAAACAGCGGCACAAATATCGCTCAACTGGCTATTGCAACGACCGACGATTTCCAATATCATTATCGGCGCCAGAAATGAGGATCAGCTTAAGCAAAATCTGGATGCGGTAGGTTGGAATTTGTCACTCGACCAGGTAAAGTCTCTGGATGAGGCAAGCGAAACATTTCCCGTTTATCCGTATTGGCACCAGCGCGAATTTCCTATGCTAAATGCCGCGCCCAAGTTATATAAAGAATGAATTGATAATTTTCACAGAGGATTACTCCTATAACAATCGATCTTTCATCGCACCATTAAAATTACAATTACAACCAAAATTGTCATAGCCAAATTTTGAGCTGGTGATAGTAGTTCTTTCCATTTTCACTTTTTTTTACTCACTTAGTTGTGAGAATGACTTGCATCCGCCGGTGTTATTTTTGTTAGGTACAACCGGAACGTTACTTAAATATTTACTTCTTTAACCTATGAAGTTAAGGCTGCTCTTCGTTGCAATCTGCTTTCCTGGCTTCACTTTCGGGCAAACGGATACGTTGCAACAGTTTACGCTTACACCTGACCAGGCTCGTTGCGATTTTCGGCTCTATCGAAGGCTCCTACAGGAAACCCATCCAGGACTTTATCGCTACACGCAAAAAGAACAAATGCAGCAATTCCTTGACAGCGTCGACGCATCGTTCATGCAGACTGTTGCCTTCTATGACTACCAACGTCTATTGGCACTAGTGAATGCAAAAATTCGCTGTGCTCACTCGTCTGCATTACCGCAGAATTTCTCTGGATTCACTGGATCAGTAAAGATACTTCCTCTCTT
>DASQTN010000221.1:0-15889 GCA_035641895.1 Chryseolinea sp.
CCAACGTGGCGCAGTAGTAAAGTCAGGAGATTTGCAACGAGATTTTTCAAATGGCGATCAACAGATTACGGTAGGTGACTTGTCGAATGGCATGTATATCATGACGATCCAAACAGGCAACAAGTCAGCGGTACACAAGAAGATCGCTGTAATGAACAGGAACTAGTGTAGGAACGTGCAGTTGGCGGTGAGAGGCGAGAATGTCTCAATCAATCCTTTGAGACCGGCGCCTTGAAGCAAAGAAATATAAAGACCTCGATGCAAACGTAAATAGTGGTAACGATTCTGCGGCCTTTGCGAATTATTTTTTTGCGCCCTCTGCGTGAAATGAATTTAGCCACAAGCCGCTAGTCTTTGGAGTCGTTTTGTGCTTGCAATCTAAATCGTCCATCTAAAATCTAAAACAGGTTCATCAGTGCCACAAAGACACCACGACACCAAGGTTCACAAAGTTGTATAAATCATTGACATTTCGACGAAGCAACTTTAGCGGCCTTAGCGAATTGTTTTTTGCGCCCTTTGCGTGAAATGTATTTAATCACAAGGATCATTCTCTTCAGTCGTTTTGTGCTTGCAATCTAAATCGTCAATCAAATACCACAAGACACCAAGGTTCACAAAGTTGTATAAATCATTGACATTTCGACGAAGCAACTTTAGCGGCCTTAGCGAATTGTTTTTTGCGCCCTTTGCGTGAAATGTATTTAATCACAAAAATCACTCTCTTCAGTTCGTTTTGTGCTTGCAATCCAAAATCGTCAATCTAAAATCTAAAATAGGTTCAACACTGCCACAAAGACACCACGACACCAAGGTTCACAAAGCCGACATCGTTCAAACTAACCATTCGTAAATTTTGCGGCCGTAGCGAATTAATTTTTTCCGCCTTCGCGTGAAATGGATTTCATTGAGCGAGAAGGGCACGTAATCTTGTAAACATGTTTTGTGCTTGCAATCTAAAATCGTCAATCTAAAATCCAAGATAGGTTAATCAATGCCGTACAGTCCACCCAGACACAAAGCTCCACGAAGAACAAATTGAATAGGCAATCTTTGCCCCTTTGCGAACTTTATGCGAAACGGAAATCCTGCAGAAGCTTTTTTGTGCTTCACAATCTAAAATCGTCAATCTAAAATCTAAAAATACTCTAATTGACAACTTCCCTAGAGAGTTCGGGAATCACCACCTCACACTGACTGATAAAGTTTAAGACCGCATGCGGAATTTGGTCGAGCTTCGTCGACGCCTTGCTGTTCTCTTCAATAAATAAAATATTGCTTCTTAACTCCGTCAATCCCATCAATGTAAAAGATGGTTTAATCTGGTGCGCTTGCCGCGCTAGTTTTGGCCAGTCAGAATCTGAAAGTGCTTGTTTCATTTCCATTAACAGGGGAGGAATGGTTTGCGTAAAAGTCAGAACCATTTCCCGGATAAATTCCTCATTGTTGCCTGATACCGAGCGCAAATAATCCAGGTTATACAACTGGCCAATAGGCTTCACTGTAACCGGTGTCTTAGTCTTGATCTTATGTTTAGGTGAAATTTTTTGATCAATAAATAATTTACGATAGAGATCGTCGGGTGTAAAAGGTTTTGGCAAATAATCATTCATCCCGGCGGCCATACATTTTTCAACGTCAGCCTTTGTCGCATTTGCGGTCAACGCAATAACCGGTACATCGCGCATCGCGGAATTCATTAGACGAATTGCCTTTGTTGTTTCGTAACCATCCATCACCGGCATTTGGATATCCATGAGGACGACATCATATGAGTGATTTTTTATTTTCTCAAGCGCCACCAGCCCGTTTTCCGCAGTATCCGTGAAACATTGCCAGTTCTTAAGAATGCTCTTAGCATACAGCCGGTTAATATCATTGTCCTCCACCAACAATACAACTAGTTGAGATGCATTCACAGCTTTCAGCGCACGTTCATTCTTTGGAGAGGATTGGGTGATCGTTCCTTTTTTGCCGATGCCGTAAGGCACCAAGACGATAAAACTAGAGCCTTCATTTTCTTTGCTGGTAACTGCTATGCGTCCCTTTTGTAATTCAACCAACTGTTTGACGATCGTCAGGCCGAGACCTGTGCCTCCGTATTTACGTGTCACACTTGCATCAGCCTGGCTGAAACTTTCGAAAATTGTATTCAGTTTATCTTGAGGAATTCCAACACCGGAGTCAGTCACCTCAATACGTACCCAGCAGATACCTTTTTGTTCACGGTCAACGGTACATAACACTTTGATAGATCCCGTATGTGTAAACTTAACCGCATTGCTAATCAGATTAATTAAAATTTGATTCAACCTTACCGGATCACCAACGAGTATTTTGTTCAGACTTTCATCAATATGGTAATCCAGCGCTATCCGCTTTTCGCGAGCCTGGTACATGAAGGTGCTGATGAGCGACGGAAGAAAATCTTTGAGGTTGAAAGCAATTTTTTCAAGATTGAGCTTTCCTGATTCAATCGCGGCCAGGTCCAGAATATCGTTAATAATAAGTTTCAGATTTTCAGATGAATGCTTGATTGCATTTAAATACGTTTCTCGCTCTTCCGGACTCGGATTTTGACTCAGCAAGCCAGCCATGCCTGCAATTCCATTCAGTGGTGTTCTGATCTCATGACTAATATTGGCCAAGAACTGTTCTTTTGCTTTTTGTAGCCGAACCAGTTCAGCTTCATTTTCCTTTCGCTGTGCAATATCCCGGCAATCGAGAATGAATCCATCCAATCCTTCCTTGTGTTTGAGGTTGATCGCATTAAATTCAAGGAAGCGATAGGAGTAGTCCTTACATAAAAATTGAAATTCAATATTCTGCGTGTATGCCCGCTGTTGACTCTTTTTGAATTGTCGCTTTAATTCGTCGACCGTCTCGGGTAAAATGTAGTCGAAGAAGTTATTGCCATCCAGGCTTTTGGGCCGGTAGCCCAAGGTTTGGTGTGCCGCTGTGTTATGATAATGAATGGTTCCTTCGAAGTCAACAATAAAAATAATGTCGGAGCCGTCTTCAACAACAGCTTCATAGAAGGCACCTTTTTTGACGTATTGTTGAAGCTTCATAAGCTTTTAAATTCCAGCTGTTTCCATTTCCTTTAAGTATCTGTACAGCGAGGACTTACCGATATCCAGTTTACGCGCTACTTCCAATACATTGTTGTCATATTTGTTCAGAAAGTGCCGGATAATACGGAACATAAATTCATTCATCGTCATTTCCTGATAAAGGAATGACTCCATCCGCGCGGTGCTATTAAAGCTTATATCTTGTGGCCGGATTTCTTGCTCTTCAGCCATTACAGCGGAAAGCTCTATGATCGATTTCAACTCACGGATGTTACCCGGGAAGGGATATTGCAAAAGTTTTTCTTGCGCCTCTTGTGTGATCTTGAATTTGCGCATTTGATTATCGTTGGCAAATTGATCCAAAAAGTGTTTCGCGACCAGAATGACGTCGGTGCCGCGTTCTCGCAAAGGCGGAAGATGAATAGGCAAGCCAAGTAATCTGTAATACAAGTCTTCGCGGAAACGCCCGGTCTTGACTTCCTCAGCGAGATCTTTATGAGTCGCAGCAATTATCCTAACATCGAGTTTGATAACTGCATTTCCGCCGATACGGGTAACCTCCCGCTCTTGCAAAACCCGTAGCAGTTTCGCTTGGAGGTTAGGATCCATTTCGCCGATCTCATCCAAAAAAATTGAGCCTCCTTCAGCCTCTTCGAATTTCCCAATACGTCGTGTAATAGCACCGGTGAATGCTCCTTTTTCGTGACCAAATAATTCGCTTTCTATGAGATCTCTGGGAATAGCAGCAATATTTACGGCTACAAACGGTTTGCTCTTACGTTTTGAATTGTAGTGTATAGCCTTGGCTACGAGCTCTTTACCAGTTCCAGTTTCACCTGAAATACTAACTGAAATATTGGTTTGAACCGCCTTTTCCAACAAGGCAAAAGTTCTTCTTATCGCCGGGCTTGTCCCAATAATACTTTTTTCAAACTCGTATTTTTCTGATATCTCCTTTTTAAGATGGTCGATCTCTTTAATAAGGGAGGATTTGTTTCGTGCGTTATTAATAGAGTTCAGTAAGCGCTCCTTTGTTTCATGATCTTTTGAGATATAATCATAGGCGCCCGACTTTAAAAGCTCTACGGCGGTATGTATTTTCTCCTGAGCGGATACGATGATCACATTAATATTGGGATCATGACTCCGAATTTGGCCGAGCACTTTCTCGCCAGGCCCATCGGGCAACGAATAATCCAAAGTGATAATGGCTGGGTTCTTATAAAGGTTGGCGACACAATCCTTCCCTGTGTTATAGAATTCCACTTCATAATCAGGATTTAGCCCAAGGACATATTTTAAGAACTTGGTATACGCCGGGTCATCCTCTACCACAAAAATTTTAATCGGTTCTTTCTCGTACATGGTTTACGTCGATTGAAGGCGTTTTACACAACGCTAATAACTGGATAATTAAAGGTTGAAAAAGTGCAATTAGTCCTAATATCTATCATTGGTATATATATGAGGTGAAAATGGACCAAAGAAAAGGCTAAAAAATCGGTGATTTGAAGGCATTATATCGTTATTGAGGACCTAGACATGATCAAAGAACTGGCAAGACTAAAAGAAAGTGAAGTTGAACTCATGCTGAAAGCGCCGGTTCTGTTGTGTATTTTAATTGCCGGCGCAGATGGTACCATTGATCGCAAGGAAATCAAAGAGGCCATTAATGTTACTGTTAAGAAAAAAGATAAGACCATACTGGATAATTACTTTAAAGAAGTTTCTCAGGATTTTGAGGACAAGCTTAAGATTCTGCTCCAGAGCTATCCTTACGAATCCACTCAGCGTAACCCGATTTTGATCCAGGAACTCAGTCAACTCAACCCTATATTAAAAAAATTGGATAAACTCTTCTCCAAACCTTTCTATGACATGCTAAAAGAACTCGCCGAAAAAATTGCTGGGTCGTCCGGTGGTTTTTGGGGTATGATGTCTGTGGACTCTGAGGAGGCTAAGTACATGAGGTTACCGATGCTTGAAGATCCTTCACTAAAATAATTTCAGCATCCGCTGGACAAAACGACGATTCGTTGCTCGTATTTTTCATCTTTGCATTCCCATTTTTTAATGTATGGCATCCGATAACTCTATCTTTGGAAGTGCAGTCGTCCCTTTTCGATTAACTTTTTTAATGTGGGCGACTTTTTATTTAGAGTCCATGATTAATCTGCCGTTAATCATCTTCGGCATTGAGCCCAGAACATTTATTGGGCTCATAGGCATCTTCACAGCTCCGCTCATTCATGGAGATATTTTTCATTTGATTTCGAATACAATACCTCTTTTGTTTTTAGGATCCGTACTATTTTTCTTCTATGAGAGAATCGGGGGCGCCGTTTTCTTTCGGGCTTACTTCTGGACTAATATCTTAGTATGGCTTTTTGCCCGACCTGCCAATCATATTGGTGCGAGTGGTGTTGTTTATGCGTTAGCGTTCTTTTTAATTTTTTTTGGATTCTTCCGGCGTGATTTTATTTCCCTTTTCATATCAACGATTATTTTGCTTCTATACGGCGGAATATTTTATGGCGTATTGCCGAGCGATCCGAGAGTTTCATGGGAATCTCATTTTGCGGGCGGCTTGGTTGGAATATCATCAGCCATTACATTTAGCAAAGAAAAGAAAGTGAATTGATGGATGCTCAGGTAAAAAAAATTTGGTCCGATCTAAAAGCCGGAAAATTTGCTCCGGTTTATTTCCTGCAAGGGGAGGAGTCATTTTATATCGACATGATTTCAAATTATATTGAGACCCATGCATTAACAGAGTCGGAAAAAGGATTTAATCAGGTAATACTCTATGGTAAAGATGTGACGATGGCTTCCATCTTAACCAACGCGCGTAGATTTCCTATGATGGCCGAGCGTCAGGTGGTTATTGTCAAAGAAGCCCAAGATATCCAAGATCTAAATAAAGAGATCGGCGCTAAGCTGCTGTTAGATTATCTCACCAGACAAGTACCGAGTACTATATTAGTATTTTGTCACAAGCATAAATCTCTTGACAAACGGCGAGAGCTGGGAAAAAAAATTGATCAGTATGCTGTCATGCTCAATACTAAAAAGATGTACGACAATCAGCTGCCGGAATTTGTATATGAGTATATCAAAGAAAAGAAAGTACAAGTAGACGATCGTGCCGTACAGGTGCTGTGTGAATATGTTGGAAATGACCTTCACAGACTTGCAAATGAGATTGACAAGCTGATCATTTCTCTTCCGCCGGGTGGTGGAATTAGTGTGGATCAAGTGATGAATCAGGTCGGTGTGAGCAAAGAGTACAATATTTTTGAACTTCAAAAAGCGATACTCCAACGTGATTCTCTTTTGGCTAATAAGATTGTCAACTACTTTGAAAGTAATACAAAGAAGAATCCGATGATCCCTGTCGTAGCATTCTTATACTCGTTTTTTAGTAAGCTTCTAATGGCAACTCAAGTTGCAGATAAAAGTGAGAAAGGCTTAGCTAGTGAACTGAGAGTGAGTCCTTATGCAGTTCGTGATTATACTTTGGCTTTACGTCAATATTCGCAGGTCAAGATCATCGACAACATCACTGCATTGAAAGACGCCGACTTAAAACTAAAGGGTGTAAACACTGGTGCGGCGGATGAAGGACAAATTTTTCGAGAGCTGGTCTGGCGTATCATGAATTAACGAAGTTGTTTAATTCATTCACAAATTTGGACAATTACACAATAGCGCCTTACCTTTAAGGCCATGCAATTTCAGCAGCGGAAAATTTTTTCAACTTATTTTTTTGGTTCGTCATTTGCAATATTTTTTTGCCAACGCTGTTTTACTCACAAAACATATCAACGATTAATGCATAGGTCTATTGCTCTCTGGATATTTATTTTTAGTACACAAGCTCTCATCGCCCAGGATCAGTTATCGCAAAATAATGTAGAGCGGCTTTACGCCAGGGGTACTGAACTGATTGTACACTCCAACTATGGAGCGGCACGCGAAGTCTTTTCAGACTTTTTGAAACTAGCGTCACCTATTGATACAAGGAGGGAAGAAGCTGAATACTACGTCGCGTTCAGTGCACTTAACCTCGGACATAGCGACGGCGAAAAACTAATCGATCATTTCATAGACGGCCATCCATCGAGTCCTAAAGCCGCTACCGCTTATTATGACCTTGGCAATTTCTTTTATGGGGAAGGAAATTATATCAAAGCATCACAGTACTTTAAGAAAGTTGACTTCCCAGCCTTAGCCAACAACCAACAAGCCGAAGGACATTTCAAATGGGGATATAGTTACTTCAATCAGAAGAAATTAAATGAGGCGTTAGAACAGTTCAATTTTGTAAAACGTCAGAATACTGCCTATGCGCCGGCGGCAAATTATTACGCAGGCTTCATAGAATACTCCAATAATAAATATGACGAAGCGTTAACAGACTTGAAGAAAGCCGAAGCCAGCCCTTCCTATGCCAACATTGTACCCTATCTTATTGCTAACATTTATTATAAGCAGGGACGCTTCGATACTTTAATAGAGTACTCGAATTCTATTAAGGGACGAAATGTCGCTAATGCAAGTGAGATCGCCATGCTTGTAGCAGATGCAGAATATTTCAAAGGCGACTTCCAGAAAGCCATCAATTCCTACGAAACGTATTTTGCCAAGCACTCAAAAGCGGAAACCGGTATGCTCTTTCGGGCGGGATATGCAAACTATGTTACAGGCAATACAGCGAAAGGAGTGGAGTATCTTGATAAGGCTGCGGCTACCAAAGACACTGTTAGTTACTACGCTTCATATTATCTCGGTATACTATATCTAAAGCAAGGCAATAAGCAAAATGCACTGAACGCATTTAACTATGCAAGCAGAAATCCCAAGGACAAAAAGCTCGCAGAGGAAAGCTCCTTTCAATTTGCTAAAGTTTCTTATGATGCAGGCAAGCCGGATCTCGCCATCGAAGCGTTCGAAATGTTTCTAAAGGCCTATCCTGGCAACAGTCACACCGTTGAGGTTAAGGAACTATTAGCTCAAGCATATGTAAATGGAAATAATTTCAATAAAGCGATCGAATACATTGAAGGTCTGTCAAGCAGAAATCAGTATATCAATCAGGCTTATCAAAAGGCCACATACCTGAAAGGTTCCGAACTTTTTAATAAGGAAGATTATCCTGCCGCCGTCGAATACTTTTCAAAATCGCTTCAATATCCGATCGATCCAAGCTTTGTTGCGTTGGCCAGCTTCTGGAACGGGGAGGCTTATTCGATGGGAAAAAAATGGGAGGAGGCGATCACAAATTATCAGCGAGTCGTTGGGCTGGGCGCATCTGCTGACCCCGAACTTTTACTGAAATCTCGTTATGGACTTGGTTATGCACATTATAATCTCAAGGCATACGATAAAGCGTTATTTAACTTTAAGGAATTCGTCAATAAAGGAACAAAGACGACTCCGAATTATGCTGATGGTGTGATCCGCCTCGCCGATTGCAATTATGCCAGCAAGCAGTATGATGAAGCACTGACACAATACAATCGTGCAAAATCATTAAACTCTCCGGACAATGATTATGTACTGCTCCAGTCTGGCGTCATCTTTGGCCTTCAGCGAAAGTACGCGCAAGCCAAAGGACAATTTAACGATCTCGTTAAAACTTATCCAAAGTCTCAGTATCGGGATGATGCAATGTTTCAACGGGCACAGTTTGAGATTGAGCAAGGCAATTATAAAGAGGCTGTTGATGGTTTGTCGGAATTAATTCGCGAGGGTACCGCGTCGCCTTTTCTGCCATATGCCTATATGAGAAGGGGAGCTTCGTATTTCAATTTAAAACAACTTGATAGAACAATCCTTGATTATGCAACCGTAGTTCAAAGGTTTCCCAATCACCCTGCCGCTCAAGAAGCATTGATGCCCCTGCAAGAAGCATTGACGTCAGCGGGCCGCGCAGGAGAATTCCAAAATTATTTAGCACAGTTTAAAACCGCCAATCCCGATAACAAAAGTCTCGAGGGACTGGAATATGAAACCGCCAAAAATTTCTACTTCACACAGGAGTATCAAAAAGCAATCACTGGTCTGAATTCTTTCTTGGCCTCATATCCTCAAACAGCGAACAAGCTTGAAGCCCAGTATTACATCGCGGAGTCCTATTATCGGTTAAAGGAATTTAATAAGGCGTTACCGATCTATGAAGTATTAAGTAGTGATATGACTTTCAATCTTGCATCTCGGACGGTTGCGAGAAAAGCAGAGATTGAATTTGCCTTGGGAAAATATCAGGAAGCTATTCCCTCTTTTCATCGCGTCGAAAAATTAGCGACAAATAAAAAGGATCAGTACACTGCGTGGTCTGGCTTGATGGAGTCGTTTTATCTGACCGAACAATACGACTCAGCGGACATATATGCGCGAACAATTTTACAGCACGGGAATATAAATGCTGGCGCTGAAAATAAAGCTTCCTTGTACCTTGGCAAATCTGCAATGGCGCGCGGCGATTCGACCAGTGCCAAGGATGAATTCTTAAATACGTTGAATACCGCACAAGATGAATACGGCGCTGAAGCGAAATATTTGTTGGCGCAACTTTTTTATAATCAGAAGGAATATCGTCAGAGCATCGAAACGCTCTTCAGTCTCAACAATGATTTTAAAGCATATCAGGATTGGGTAGGAAAATCTTATCTCTTGTTAGCGGATAATTATGTCGGGTTGAATGATGTGTTTCAGGCAAAGGCCACGCTCCAGTCTCTGATCGATAATTTTCCGCAGCAAAATGTGAAGGAAGCGGCGAGGAAGAAAATGCAGGAAATCGATAAGCGACAGGTTGAACTTCAACAAGAGCAAGAAGGTGATACACTTGAGACTATCGACACTATTGATAACAATCGTTAATTATTTTTTGCGATGAACACGGTTAATTTCAAAATGGCGAAACTGAAAAAGAATTTGAGAAGCTCCATAGTATCATTAGGTGTTGTGTTGACCGCGTTTTTGCTGCCAATCGTTTCACAGGCGCAGGATCCAAAAAAGCAATGGACAGATGGTGAGATCGAGAATGTGGAAATAGAAATTGTAAAGGAAAGAGAGATCATATTGCCTGCGGCTGATCGGAATTTTGAAAAAATTCCGCCACGCCCCTCGGAACCGATTAAACCTCCTATTACTTATGACTTCAAGTCATTTAGCTTTGAGGCGCCACAAATCAATCCGCAGATTCGTCCTTTGAAGTTGAAACAAGAAAGTCCGTCGGATATCTATGGAGGATTTTTGCGTGTAGGATATGGAAATTATACTTCGCCGCTACTGGAGGCGTACTACAACACAAGAAAGGATAAAAATAAATTGATCGGTGCGCACCTTTACCATGCCAGTTCAGATAAAGGTCCTGTAGATGGTAAAAATTCGGGAAGCGGTTCGTCAGGGATATCTGTTTTTGGAAGGTCGTTCAGCAAGGGAATTTCGTTGTCGGGAAACGTAGGATATGAAAACCGGACGACTCATTTTTATGGATATCCTCCGGGATCAGATGTGGATGCTTCCGATATAAAGCAGTCGTTTAGCTTATTCAAACTTGCCGGCGCATTGTCCAACGCGAAGAATACTGATTTTTCTTACAAACTCGGAGCTGGTGTCAGTTTCCTTGGAGACAAATACAGTGCGAAGGAAAGCGAAATTGACCTTGATTTTAGTTCAGCTTACGAAATCAACGACGATTCAAAAATTAATTTAAACGCCGATTACTTTTACATCAACCGAAAGGATGAAAATGTTGAAAAGAAAGGGCGAAGTCTTTTTATAGTTTCACCTTCATACGCTTTTCTTCCAATCGAAGATTTGAAAGTCAGTGTTGGTTTTATCGCAGCGTTTGAAAATGATACGATCAATTCGAAAAGCATTCATGTATATCCTGACATCAAAGCTTCGTATCCGATCAGCCCCTCCGTTGAGGCGGTTGCATCGTTGAGTGGTGGAATGGAGAAAGTTTCTCTCCAATCTTTAAGCTATGAAAATATGTGGTTAGCGCCGAACGTTCCAATTTTCCACACTAATAAGACCTTTGATTTTAATGTCGGACTACATGCAAAGCTCAGTAGCCGAGTTTCCGCTCATAGTGGACTTGCCATAGCAAACCTGAAGAACTGGTATTA
Organism: Chryseolinea sp.; assembly: GCA_035641895.1. Taxonomy (GTDB): domain Bacteria; phylum Bacteroidota; class Bacteroidia; order Cytophagales; family Cyclobacteriaceae; genus Chryseolinea. The sequence goes on from DASQTN010000221.1 coordinate 11,213, forward strand.
CTTTGTCAACAGTTCCGCCGATCAGGCAAAGTTCGAAACGGTGTATGATGGAGGCAGCGGAACCAAACGGGCTAACTTATATGCAGCGCTAAGTTTCATTCAATCCGAGAAGGCAAAATTTATGCTGCGGGCGGATCTTTACCGTTACTCAACGGCGCGGTTGGAAGAGGCATGGCATCGTCCAACGTATAAGGTAACGGCAAACGCCTTTTATAACCTTTATCAAAAATTTTTATTCAACTTGGACATTATAGCTCAGGGAGGCATGAAGGCTCAGGAGCCGATTACCGATCAGGTAGTTAAACTCAATGGGGCATTCGACTTGAATTTCAAAACCGAGTATTTGTTTTCACAAAGTTTTTCTGCGTTCATTCAGCTAAACAACATTGCCTCTAGCAAGTATCCTGTATTCCTTTATTATCCCGTTCGTGGTTTTCAAATTATGGGAGGGATTACATGGAGCTTTTAATATTGTTTCGACGTGTTAGGGTTAAGTTTTTTTATGCGTTTGATATCTGTTAAGAAGATGATTTTCTCCCGCTTGGAACAGGGTATAAACGTGCAAGATGAAAGTGACACATTTGTATCGGTGAAATTTTCCCGTAGTTTTGTATAATTACCCTGTTCCTTAACCAATTAACTACCTGAGCATGGCTAGAAAGAAAAAGCAGCCCACAGAAGAACCTCAAGAAAATCTGGATAATACTGATGATACGTTTGGACTCCCCGAAGTAGAATATCAACCCTTGAAGCGCGACGAGGAGGTAAAAGCCGAAGAGCCAGTCCAACCGGAAGAGTTGGAGACCCCGGATGAGAAGATCGTGATCATCAATGAATCCAACCCGGTTATCCCTGAACCGCCAGCTGCGTCAGATCCAGCATCTCAATTCCGTGAGTCCGAGCCGATTGAGGTGGAATCACCCAAAGAAGAGATTGTTGAAGAAAAGCGCACGTATGAGTCGTCGCATCAGACTTACCAACCTTCTTATACTTATAAGGAAGAAAGTCCGAGTTTATGGCCAAAGGTATTGGGCATCTTATTGCTTCTGTTGATAGTTGGCGGAGCCATCTGGTATTTTGCCCTTTATCGACCAAAGCAACTAGCAAAGCAAGAGCAAGAAAGAAAGGAGCTGCTGGCCATTCAAGAAGAAGCAAGGCGAAAGGAAGACGAACGCCGTGCAGCGGCCAAACGTGCGGAGGATGAAGCCAGGAATGCAACTGCCCAGGTTGAAGCAAAGCCTGCGATAGGAACTATCGAGACACTAAGTGGCCGCTCAGGTCGTTATTATGTAGTTGTCGCGAGCTCGATCGATGGAGATCTGATAATGGATTATGCGAAGAAGCTTAGTGCGACAGGCGTAAGCACGAAAATTATTCCACCTTTTGGAAAATCAAGCTTTCATCGTCTTGCTGTAGCGGAGGGTGATACGTATGCCACAACGCAAGAAACCGCCGACGGATTAAAAGGTGGTGACTATGGAAATAAAGTTTGGGTAGTAAAATATTAAACTAAGAACAAAAGGTACCGGATCTTATCCCGACAAAACTATTTTTTTAACTAACTCTTCTGCATGATTTTACTTCAAATTGTTGCTGACACTGCTACGGTTGCTGACCCGTTGGCGGGTCAGACTTTATCTGTTATTGACCTGGCAATTCAAGGTGGATTTATGATGGTTCCCATCGCTATATGTTGGGTGCTCGCCATTTATCTTTTTATTGAAAGAGTATTGACGATAAATAAAGCAAACGAGGAGCCTGGGATTTTTATGGGTAAAGTAAAAGAGCTGGTATTGCGGGGTGATGTCAATGGAGCCCGGATGCTTTGTTCGCAAAACAGTACGCCCGTAGCGCGCATGATTGAAAAAGGTATTTCGAGAATTGGAAGCCCATTAAAAACGATCGAAGCATCGATCGAAAATATTGGAAAGATTGAAGTTTTTAAACTTGAGAAAAACCTCGCTACACTGGCTACCATAGCCGGTGCTGCGCCAATGATGGGATTTCTAGGTACTGTTATCGGGATGGTGGAAGCGTTCATTGCTATTTCGCAGGAGGAGGGATCTGTAAGTCCCAAACTTCTGTCCTCCGGTATTTACACGGCGATGATCACGACTGTTGCTGGCCTTGTGGTTGGCATCATCGCTTATTTAGCTTACAACTACCTGGTATCCCGTGTGCAAAAAGTTATTCATAAGATGGAGTACACTTCCATCGAGTTTATTGACTTGTTGCAGGAACCGCGTTAACGATAAACTGTTTTAAATAGTAAACGTTATGCTATAGCGAACATCAACACTTAGAACCCCAACACCTCAATACTTGGAAACATGAACATCGGTTCGAAAAATAAAATAGACGCTAGTTTCAGCATGGCCTCCATGACTGATCTGATCTTTTTGTTGCTAGTATTTTTTATGCTCACTTCATCTTTCGTGACACCATCAGGCTTGCCTGTGAATTTGCCGACTAGCAAAGCAAGCACGATTGAAGTTCAAAAGATATCCGTGACCGTTACGAAAGACCTTCGGTATTATATCAACGAGAAAAAAATCACGAAAGCCACCCTGGAAGGTGAGCTAAAAAGCAGATTAACAGGCCCTGGTGGCTCTGTAGTTTTGCACATAGACAAAGACGTTGCTTCCGAACATTTGGTGTATGTGGCAGGCATTGCAACAGCGCTGGAAGCAAAAGTGGTAATAGCAACCAAGCCGAAATAAAATGATCGAAGACCAGCTAGAGAAAAAAAACAAAAAGACTGCATTGGTGTACACTACCATTATACAGGTGGTACTCTTTGTGGTTTTGTTTTTTATCGTTGCCTGGCGAGCTCCCGATCCGCCACTTCCTGAATATGGCATTGTCCTGAATTTTGGTTTGGACGATCAAGGGAGTGGAGACGTTCAGCCAGAGACACCGGTAGGCAACGAAGGAAAGCAAGAGGCTGAGCCAGAAGAAAGTAAACCAGTCGCTCAGGAAGAAGCGCCCAAAATTGAGGAAGAGGAGGAAGCAAAGCCAGTTGAGTCAAAGCCCGTTGAACCGGAGGTTGTTTCTAAGGCCGAGAGTCCCGTCGTAGTAAAAGAGAAGAAAGAGGAAGTGAAGCCTGTTGAGAAGCCAGCAGAAAAGCCGGAAGAGAAAAAAGTGGAGCCGAAGGTTGCAGAAAAGCCTCCGGTGGAGAAGCCAAAAGTAAATCCGGATGCGGTTTACAAACCGAACGCTCAACCGTCAACTTCCGATAACAAAAGCACCGATTCGAAAGCTGGAAAGCCGGGCAATCATGGCGATGATGCTGGTAAAACAGGTGATAAAGGAAATCCTCAAGGCAGCCTCGAGGCAGATGCACTCTATGGCAAGGCAGGCGGCGGCGCGGGTGGATCAAGTCTGGATCTCTCCGGCTGGGTATGGGATGAGAAACCGAGCCCTAATGTTCCCAATAATGAATCGGGTCGTTTAGTGTTTGAGATCAAAGTTGATTCCAACGGAGATATCGTGTCGATAAAGACTCTGGAAAGAAGTGTTAGCACCGAGGCAGAACAAATTTGCCGTCGGGCGGTAGAAAAGCTAACGTTCAGTAAGACGGGTTCAAATGTCCCAGAAATGTCTACAGGAAAAATTACTTTCGTGGTTCGTGCAAAGTAATCGTCATGCAAGAGCGCTGGGTCGAATTCATTCAAGATTTCCTCATCACGATTCATGAAAATATTCGGGAGCTGAAACAGCGCCGCAGTTTCGCCGACCCAGAAGAACTCACGCACATAGAAGCAAAACTTTTAGCCTATAATGAAATACTTTCTGCACTTAAATCAGGTGCAGCCGAATTTAAAATTCCCCAGGATCAACTACGGTTTTGATTCCGTAAAAGACTAATTCCTATTTTTGGCGTCATGTTCACAACATACGAGGAGACACTACACTTTCTGTATGAGAATCTGCCCATGTTTCAGCGCATAGGCGCTGCAGCTATGAAACCTGATCTTACGAATACGATCGCGTTGTGTGAGGCGCTTGACAATCCACAATTTAAGTTCAAGAGTATTCATGTCGGTGGCACAAATGGCAAAGGAAGCACGTCTCATATGCTTGCTTCTATTCTTCAAAGCGCAGGATTCAAAACAGGCCTTTACACTTCGCCGCATCTTAAATCTTTCACCGAGCGAATCAGGGTTGATGGCAAAGAAATTTCGAAAGATTATGTGGTAAGCTTTGTGAATAAAATTTTGCCATCTATTAAGGCTATCCAACCATCCTTCTTTGAAATTACGGTAGCAATGGCGTTCGATTATTTTGTGTCTCAAGGTGTTGATATTGCCGTCGTGGAAGTTGGACTAGGTGGAAGATTGGATTCGACGAATGTCATTATTCCGGAGTTGGCGCTGATTACCAACATTGGCTGGGATCATATGGACCTCCTAGGCAATTCCCTTGAGAAAATTGCCGTTGAAAAAGCTGGTATTATTAAAGCCGGTATTCCTATCGTTATCAGCGAGCGACAATCACAGGTAGCGCATGTTTTCATGGAGAAGGCGGCATCAACAGCATCTCCTCTGTATTTTGCGTCAGATCGGTTTAATGCATCAAGCCAGTCGAAGAACGAGGCTGTTACAATAAACCTGTACGAGAACAATGAGCCGCTGATTCAGAATCTTGCGCTTCCGTTACAAGGTGTTTATCAACAAA
>DASQTN010000222.1:0-2313 GCA_035641895.1 Chryseolinea sp.
CCGCCCTCATTTAGAAACGTCTGAACAACCAATTGAACAGATTCTCGTGCTTTTAAATAGCCTCCGAAAGGATCAAAGTATGCATGATGTAAGTCTTCAACGTTAATCTGTGGGAATCTTTCTTTAAGCTTGTTAGGAGTCAGATACTCATACTCCATTCCATACTTAGTCGCGAATGGGATTGAATCGTCGACTAATGGTGTCTTTGCTTCGTAACAAAACCATAGCACACCTGTGTTAAAAAATATTTGTTTGCCGAACTGATGCTGATTCTCTTTCCAGAGCTCCAATGCACTCACATTCAAATTAAAGTAAACTTCGTTTGCACCATAAGTAGAACGTATCACACGTGTTTCATCGCCCGAGCTTGAGCGAGCATTCGCAGGTCCCCACGCGTCGACCAGGGTTACTTTAAATCCATTTCGAAGTAAGTAGAGCGCGGTCCAGGAACCAAACGCGCCGGCGCCGATCACGATAACTGTAGATCCCTTGCTAAAGCTTGGGATAATATTCTCTGTGATTTCTTTCGAAAAATTTTTTGGTGCGAAGGTATTTAAATTGGGGCGCAACACTTGGAGTTACTTTTTCCAATTTGCAGGATCAACGCGCCATGCTTTTAAGGAAATCATCTGCTCTTCAGAAATGTATTGTTCCTGTAGGGCGTACGTCAATAAGTTGGTATAGTCACATAGACTGATGAGGGATGTATTGGCGTCGTAAAAATTTCTCGTGGCGATGTCAAATCCATAGTTAAAAATTGACACCATTCCCAACACTTCAAGTCCTGCCTCGCGTAGGGCCTGTGTTGCTTTTAACGAACTTCCACCCGTTGAAACCAAATCTTCAACAACGACCGTCTTTTGACCGCGAACCACTTTCCCCTCGATCAGATTTTCCATTCCATGGTCCTTAGGTTTCGGTCTTACGTATAAGAATGGCAAGTCTAAGATATCAGCAACCAATGCGCCCTGCGCTATCCCCGCTGTAGCCACGCCGGAAATAGATTCAGCGGTAAAGAAATTTTCTCTGATAGCCTGTACCAGCGCCTTTTTGATAGTATTCCTTATTTGAGGATACGATAGAGAAAGTCGATTATCACAATAGATTGGTGATTTCCAACCTGAACTCCATGAAAAAGGTTTTTCAGTGTTAAGCTTTATAGCTTGAATCTGGAGCAGCATACCTGCTATTTGTCCAGCAGTTTCCTCTTGTACTTTAATAATTGGCATAATTTCAGAAATGTTAGCCTAAACCCATCATTCATGGTCTAGTCCCTTCGGTTCTAAAGTTAATAGTCATACCATTAACTTGAGCCTTTTAATTATCTTAACATTGTTATTATTCATGTAAATTCAAAAAGTTATTGAATGTGCTTGCTCGCATGAAAATTATTTATTCTTTTGCGATCATGGATAAGCCTTAAACCTATTGGTCATGATTATTTTTATCAACGACGTTCCTGTGCGGATTTTGAAGGCCAATGAACCACCAGATCAAGGAAGGGTGAATGTGATTATCGATGCCTCGGAAGGACCCCTGACTCAAGCCAAACTTATTCATCACGTTTGGATCCAGAACGTAAGTGACGATAATCTCGGAGTCCTTTTTAATTTTCTGGATTCGAAAGTTCCCACAAACCTGCTTTCCCTTTATTTGTCGGTAATCAATTACGATACTATAAAACAGTATTTGAGAGATAAGTTTAAGGTGGTAAAAGCAGCAGGAGGACTGGTTCGAAAAAAGGAAAAATTCCTGATGATTTATCGGATGAAAAAGTGGGATTTACCAAAGGGAAAAATCGAGAAAGGTGAAAAAAATCGGAAGGCCGCTGCTCGGGAAGTAGAAGAAGAATGCAATGTTACGGTCAAAGTCGACCGTAAGATTTGCACCACATGGCATACCTATACAATGAACAAACGGGCCATGATAAAAAAGACACGTTGGTACATTATGGACGTTGTGGATGATACTAAAATGCGCCCGGCGCTAGCCGAGGATATAGAAGAAACCCGGTGGATGAATGGCAAAGAGGTTTATCACGCGTTAGAACATTCCTACAAATCCATCAATTACGTCTTTGAACAATACTATGAAATGATGGAAATAAAACCCGCGAAATAGGTACAATTTGCTGACGAAGCTAGTCTTTCAATTTATAGGGTAGTAATCCCGACACATCGCCGCCGTAACGATGCACTTCCCTGACAATTGACGAACTTATCCACGCGAGCTGCGGTGTAGTGATAAGAAATACGGATTCTAACTCGGGATAAAGCTGACGATTCACCTGGGAAATACTGTTTTCATACTCGA
>DASQTN010000223.1:0-3900 GCA_035641895.1 Chryseolinea sp.
TTTAGCAAAAGTGGAAGAGTCCAGGGTATACTGCACAGTTTGAAATACAAGCAGCAGCCCGAACTTGGCGTTATGCTTGGGAACTTGTATGGCGACCGCCTAGCCGAGTCTGGATTGAAAACGGCTTTTGAACTCATCATCCCAGTTCCTTTGCATTCGTCCAGGAGAAGGAAACGTGGATACAATCAGAGCGCTAAGTTTGCCGAAGGTCTTGCTCAGATGCTCGGAATACCTTTTTCAGACGATATCATGGAAAGAAAGATCAAAACTGAGACCCAAACCAGAAAGACCAAATTGAATCGATGGCAAAATGTCAACGAGGTTTTCGAGGTGAGGAATTCAGATTGGGTTCAAAACAAAAATATTCTCCTTGTCGATGATGTTGTTACGACAGGCGCAACGTTGGAAGCAGCGGGCCACTGCTTACTGCAAGCTGGGTGCTCCACCCTGAGTATTGCGTGCATTGCCGAGGCATAAAAAAAACCCAGGGGACACCCGGGTTTTTCAATAAAGTCTTTAATTTCTAGTAGTTAGATCCCGCACGGATCATTGCGCATCGGAAACCTATTGTTGCAGTTGCAGAATCCTGATCCAAATACCTTCTTGTACCCGGTGACATCCAGTAAGCAACATCTTTCCATGAACCACCTTTGTAAACTCGCGCACGGTCGGTGATCAATGAAGTGAACGCTCCAGGATTCTTTTCAAAGTCACTATTGTAACCGGAATTAGCTCCAGACGCTGGATCCAGGAATCCATCTCTACGAATCGGGTTCAGATCATCAAAATCCTGGAAGGACATTGGACGATAAATATCCTGAACCCATTCGCTTACGTTACCGGCCATGTTATAAAGACCATAGTCATTTGGAGGATACTCATAGATATAAGAGGTGATCAATGCTCCATCATTCAGGCGTCCTGCAATACCTGCATAGTCACCACGGCCTCTTTTAAAGTTGGCCAACATGAAGCCCATCTGTTTTCCGTAAGGGTTACGAACTGCGTGACCATCCCAAGGGTAAATACGTTGATGTGTTTGTAATTCTTCTAACCACTGTGTTCCGATAAGCGCTTGCGCTGCATATTCCCATTCGGCTTCCGTCGGGAGACGATAAGCTGGAACAACAATTCCTGACTCTAAAGGAATGCGGCCGTCGCTTTCCGCATATTCTTCACCTGCGTCTTCGGCAAGTTTGATATTAACGGCCCGGGTTCTCCACACGGCAAATTTACTTGCCTGACTCCATGTCACTCCCACTACAGGGAAATAACGGAATCCAGGATATCTTAAATAGTGTTCAACATAAGGATCATTAAAAGCAAGTTTTCCAACCCAGACAGTAGTATCAGGCAATGCATCCTGATACGCTTCCTGCGAGGAATCCTTAGCCAGGTAGTGCATGTACTCTAACCAATGGACATTGGCGATTTCAGTCTCATCCATATAGAATGAAGCTACTGAAACGGTTCTTTCAATATTGTCGCGATAGGACATCACATCTTCTTCAAATGATCCCATCACGGCGCGTCCACCTTCAATAAATACCATATTAGGAGCGTCTGGCTGTCCTTCATATGGATTCACCATAAATCCACCCTGATCTTCGTCATTGTAGGCCAACCCTGTGGCCGTACTAACCTGACCAGGATTTTGAGCCGTCGGCTTTCCGCCTTTACCGCCAAAAAGGGAACAGGCAGATAAAACTACCGAGCCCAGCAGCACATATAAGACAACCTTGAAAGAGTACTTCATCTTATTTAAAAAGTTTAATAAATGCTAATTACGGGCATAAAACCATGTTTTCCAAGTTGGTGCAAGTTTTATGGTCAATCAGTAATAGAATACAACCTGGTGATTAAAAACGTCAGAGTTCGCATGCTATTGTTTCGGGAATGCAAAATCCATTTTTGGGAAGACGGGCTTATGCTAATGCGGATTAATCAACATTTTCAACAGTTAAACCGGGTGGCATAGAATTTTTAATGGAGGTCATAAAAATATGACTAACATGTATACCCTCCAGAATTTTAGAGTAATGCCGTTCGAAAGGAAATGTGATGTTATCACCTTTTATGGCAATTATTTGGCACAAAGAAATTGTGCGGATTGCAAGGTGTTCCTTTATCATACCGAAGGATTCTTTATTGAGGTCTTTTACTCTCCCAAATATCAAAAAGTCTTAATGATCAATGCCTTTGATAAATCCATTGGCCTGGAACCTTACTTGGACAAAATTTCATTAGCCGATTTAATCGGGTGATCGGCCAGCAGATTTAATAATTCAATTGCCGCATCAACTGTTTTTATACCCTGAATGACCAGCATTGCTTTACCTGCAGTATCCTTCATTTTGAATTGTCGTGGATGTTTTTGGACGTACGACAAAATTTTTCCAAACACTTCCGAACTGAAGTAATTCTCTTTATTGGTAATAAAGTAGGCCCTTAATGCCTCATTTTTCAGAGTCAGTTTCTCGAATCCTAACATTTCGCCTAGCCAACGCAGTCGAACTGTATTGATAAGTTCCTTGACAGAGACAGGAAGAAGGCCGAACCGGTCACGAATTTCAGTAATAAACGCCTCCAGCTCTTTTTCGTCTTTTATATTATCCAGGCGTGAATATAGTTGCAGGCGCTCGCTGATGTTATTGACGTAATCATCTGGAATAAGAATCTCCAGATCGGTTTCTATAATACAATCCTGTACTATGATCTTAGCTTTTTCCTCAAGCTCTTTTGAGAAGATGTCTTTAAAATCAGTTTCCTTTAGTTCCTGTATCGCATCGTCCAAAATCTTGTGATACGTATCGAAACCAAGATCTGTGATAAATCCACTTTGTTCCCCACCCAGAAGGTTTCCGGCGCCCCGTATATCCAAGTCGCGCATGGCAACTTTGAATCCATCCCCTAACTCTGAAAACTCCTCCAGTGCGGACAACCTTTTTCTCGAGTCTGCGGTTAGCAGGGACGTTGGCGGAGTCAATAGATAGCAGAATGCTTTTTTATTTGAACGTCCTACTCTACCGCGCATTTGATGAAGATCAGACATTCCAAACATATGTGCATGATTGATCATGATGGTATTGGCATTCGGAATGTCGAGCCCGGATTCAATAATATTGGTCGAGACCAAAATGTCATATTCTCCATCAATAAATTTCACCATCACTTTCTCCAGCTTGTCGCCCTCCATTTGGCCGTGTGCAATTCCTATCCGTGAATCCGGGACCAACTTGTAGATCATGTTAGCAATTGATTCAATATCGCTGACACGATTATGAACGAAAAAGACCTGACCCCCGCGCCTTAATTCATAACTGATAGCATCGCGTATAATCACCTCGTTAAAAGTGTGCAACTCAGTGGTTACTGGTTGCCTGTTAGGCGGCGGTGTGGAAATAATACTTAAATCCCGTGCACCCATTAAAGAAAAGTGAAGCGTGCGTGGTATCGGTGTGGCGGTAAGTGTAAGGACATCGACATTGACTTTTAATTCCTTCAAACGGTCCTTAACCTTTACTCCGAATTTTTGTTCTTCGTCAATGATGAGCAGGCCAAGACTTTTGAATTGAACATCCTTGCTCACTACACGGTGAGTGCCGATCAAAATATTGATCTTTCCTTCCTTAACTTCTTCTAATATTTGCTTTATCTCTTTATCGGTTTTAAACCGTGAAATGTAGTCGACACGTATTGGAAAACTAGATAACCGTTCGCTGAACGTTCGGTAATGTTGCATTGCCAAAATCGTGGTCGGAACCAGAACAGCCACCTGTTTTCCCTCTGTTGCGGCTTTAAAAGCTGCGCGAATGGCAACCTCGGTTTTTCCAAACCCAACATCCCCACAGACCAACCGATCCATCGGATGTGGTTGTTCCATGTCTCGCTTCACATCTT
>DASQTN010000224.1:0-4067 GCA_035641895.1 Chryseolinea sp.
GTCGTAAAATGCTTAGGCGGAAATTGGGTTTTTTAAATCCAATTCCCTACGCTTCATTTCCTCCTGGGTAGCTTCCAATTCCTCCATATTCTGACGCATCTCTTCTTCCTGTGCACGCATTTCCTCAGTCTGTTGCTGTGATTTTTCAAGAAGGATTTTCGTGCGCGCGCTGCTTTGAATTGCTATAATTGATGCGGCTATCGATTTACAGGCGTTTCCAAGAAAATCAAGTGCATGTTGGTCGAAGGGCGCGAATGAAGCGATTTCAATGAGCGCCACTACGGTTTCATTCTGCTTCATAGGATAAATTGTCAAATGCCTGGGATTGGATTCGCCTAGTCCACTCGTTATTTTTACATAATCCTTGGGCACCTCTTTTAGATACACCGGCTCGCCTTCCAGAAATATTTGGCCTAAAACACCTTCGCCGATTTCAATCCGTTTGGTAACATACTTTTTTTTGTCGAACGCGTAACAGCTTATCAATTCGATATGCCTGTCATCTTCGTCGTCGTCATTCAGGACGAAAAGCCCACCTTGTTGCGCATTGAGGTATTTAACAATAAAGGCAACGGTCTTTTCACACAGCATTTCAAAGTTAGTCTGATGATCGCGAACAATTTCTGCAGCCTTATTCAACCCTTCGCTCACCCACTGCTGACGAACGCCCTCCTGTTGTTTCTTTTTCATTTCATCGCGCATGAATAACAATTCGCCCGAGATGTTATGTTTGTTAATATCTGAACTCGCGGCGCTAAAGCCATCCCACTTGACATCATAATTTCCTTGGGCAATTCCTTTTATAAAGTTGGCAGCTTTCGTCAGGTTCTCAATCATGTCGTTGATGACACGACCTTCATCTTGAAAATCCGTTGCTTTATTCGAATCAAAAATGAGCGATCGGTTTTGTTTGTCCAGCAGCTGAAACAATTGGTTCTTTTTCTTTTCGCGTCGCGTTAAATTGATGATAGTATAAATAAGAATGGGCACTCCTATCGCAATAAGAATAAATTGAAACCATAAGCTCAGGTTCAGCAAGGTGTTGTACTGTTGATGTGATGCCTCTTTTTTCTGCTGAATGACGGGATCGACGATCGCTGATAAATTCATATAAGTCTGCCAGACAGCGGTACCGTGGTCTGCTTTGATAATTTTTAACGCCTCGTCCATGCTACCTGCTTTCGCCAGTAGAATTACTTCATCCATCAACCGGAAATAGTTATCCTGCATTTTGTTCATTTCCGCTAGCGTCGTCGCTGGAATTCCAATAGTCGGTAGGTTGGCTTCCAAAAACGTCATCGTTGGTCCACTCTGACTTTTGATCTTATCATATGTTCCTAGGAAGGCTTCATTTTGCACCAGCAGGTAGCCCCTTAAACTCATGTCAATGTTATTCAGGTTGGAGATTATTTCGGCCTTCCTCGCAGAAAGGGCATCCAATTTATTCTGAAGGTTGACATTCTGATTTAGCGAAAATTTGTAGCGATAGGTAAAGACTGTGTCGATCAAAACCAGCGTTATAATAAAGACGAGCGCTACTTTCACACCGTTCTTTTTTATAAGATTCCTGAAAAAATTATTCATAACGTGAGAGCGTAAGATGTAAGTTCAAAGATAGATAGCTACGCTGCACATTAGCCGATTAACTTGTCCTCCTTTCTTACGTCATCGCGAAAATAGATAATGGAAGGGTAAAGGGCGTTTCATAAACAATTGAGAATTAACACGTAAGACAGCTACCGAAGTGAAACGCTCATTTCCTTCGAATTTTTCATATTTGGATGGTGAAGCTTACATCTCAGTTTTACACTTAAACCCTGATATCCCTGCTAATTTTCGACCTTTCAGATAGGCCGATTTGGATTCTGGTCTCAAAGATTCTGACCGGTTTTGGCCAAAATTTTTCAACTTTCGCAGAGAAATAGCGTTACGGATAAAGTCTCGAAACTTTACTGAAATGAAAAAAATCACCCGCGTATGGCATGGCACCACAAAAGCCGAACACGCTGATAAATATTTGAAATTTGTTGAAGCAACCGGTATGAAAGAATATCGACTGATAGCAGGAAACTTATCAGCAAAATTGCTAAGACGTATCGATGGAGATATTTGTCACTTTCTAACGGTTACCGAATGGGATTCTTATGCCAGTATCAAAAAGTTTGCGGGGGAAAAATATGAGCTGGCGAAATATTATCCGGGCGATGAAAAGTTTCTGTTGACTTTTGAAGAATTCGTTGCCCATTATGAAACGTTCGAATATTGAGTAGAATTATCGTGGCCCACTTTTAGCGTGAACGCTCTCAATGTACGCGAGGGAAAAATTTACCTTGCAAGACGCAGCGATTATTCCAGAACAGGCTTTAATTTAGAGGTTAAAGAAAACTGATTTCCGACTAAATCGGCGTTGCAGCATAATACTATAACCCATGAAGCTAACCATCGCAGTAACAATTTTTTTTAGTTCCGTACTTCACATTTGTTCTCTAGCCCAGGTTGCCAAGAAACCGGTGTCTGTGATATTTGACACGGATATGGGCCCGGACTATGATGACGTTGGTGCCATTGCAATGTTGCACGCATTCGCAGACAAGGGAGAAGCTCAGATTCTTGCAACCATAGCCAGCACCAAATATGATGGCGTCGGTCCAGTCCTCAGTGTGTTGAATACCTATTTTCAGCGGGCAACGTTGCCGATTGGAGTGCCACACGGTGAAGCATCTGTCCTGCGGGATACGCAACACTGGAGTGACAGCATTATTGCAAAATACCCTCACATGATAAGAAGCAACGATCAGACCACTGACGCCGTCCAGTTGTACCGAAAAATTTTGGCAGCTCAACCGGATAACAGTGTAACGTTGATTACCGTAGGCTTCCTGACAAACATTTCGAATTTGCTCAAATCAACGGCTGATGATTATTCTTCCTTATCCGGTGCTGACCTTGTGAACAAGAAAGTGAACAAGCTAGTAAGTATGGCGGGCAGATTCCCGAAGGGTAAGGAGTTTAATGTTCACATCGATGCTGCGGCATCCCGTTATGTATTTTCAAATTTTAAAAAGCCGATTATCCTCAGCGGTTTTGAGATCGGAGCAAAGATAAAAACCGGTATTCCGTTAATCCAAAACAAGAGCATCAAGGACAGTCCAGTGAAAGACGTTTTCCGAATTTCGATTCCCCTTGCAAAAGAAGATAGCGAAGGAAGAATGAGCTGGGACGAAACAGCAGTGCTGGTAGCGGTACGAGGTGTCGAGCCCTTCTATAAATTATCGTGCGGCGCGATGGTCGTGGCGCAAGATGGTAGTAACACCTGGAATCCCAACGGCCGGGGTCATTGCCGTTTGATAGAAAATCAACCTCCCGCGGTTGTTCAAAAGATTATTGATGAGCTGATCATGCATCAACCGTAATTAGTTTCGAGTTTCTAGTTTAAAGTTTGAAGTTGTAGTCCTTAACGTTTTGAGCGATTTGGAATGTGCAACTAAAAAGATACGAGCGCAAATCGTCTGTTAGAAGTTGTTTCAAATAAAGCGATGGAAGGACTACGGCAACCATCATCGCCCCGATTTTAACCCTCAAGTTCAAAGCCAAAGTTGTAGTCTTTTACGTTCTCAGCGACTTAGAACGTTCAGCTAAAAGATTCGTCCAAACCCTCCGTTTCAAGTAAATTCCGTGTGATAGCAAGTATCACCGCCCGGACTTTAACGCTCAACTTCAAACTAGAAACCCGAAACTTGGAACTATTTCAAACGTGGCATAATTTTTATTTCATCTTTAGGTGAATTAACAATTGACACATGAAAAAGGTGATGGAAAGAGGATGGATGATGATATTAGCTTTCGTGATGGTGACTGCCTTGGGCATCACCACCACGGAAGCGCAAAGCCGTGTTTCGCTTCAGGTTTTTTACGACGAACTTCAGCCTTACGGCACCTGGATGGATTACGGTAGTCACGGTTACGTTTGGGTTCCGAGAGTAGAACGCGGGTTTGTACCGTATGCAACCAATGGCTATTGGATCAACACAGCACAAGGAAATGCCTGGGTTTCTGATTACACCTGG
>DASQTN010000225.1:0-4248 GCA_035641895.1 Chryseolinea sp.
GGTCTGAAAAGTGGTCGGTTTCTACTGGGGCGACAGGAATGTTTCAGCAAAACAGGAAAGTCGATGGAACGCAACGTGTTCCGTTCATTCCGGATTTCAATAACATTTCCGCAGGTTTGTTCGGTGTCACTAAGGTATATGTGAACCAATGGACAATCGACGTTGGCGCACGCTATGATTACAAATATTACTCGGTAGCGGGATACGATTATAAAAACTCCCTGTTCCAGTCAACGCTGCAATTCAACAATGTCAGCGCGACTGCTGGCGCGACCGTTGGTATAAAACAGAATGGGACTCTTAACCTTAACATCAGCAGTGCCTGGAGGCCCCCTCACGTCGCCGAACTATATAGTGTTGGTACACATCAAAGCGCAGCTGCTAACGAATATGGGTTTCTTTTGAATGATTCTACCAATGAAGTTCTTGATATCGATGACGTGTCTTTCAAGACTGAGCAGGCGCTCAAATTTGTCGGGACATATCAGCATCGTTGGAGTAAGTTCACCCTGGAAATGACGCCATATGTCAATTACATTTATAATTATATCTATCTGCGCCCCACGGGGATTTCACAGAATGTAAGAGGGACCTATGCATACTTCAGATACACCCAAACTGATGCGTTATTTTTAGGCGCTGACATTTCCGGTGTATGGCGTGTACACCCATTCGTCAAGGTGACACCCAAAGTTTCGTTGCTTCGCGCCTCGGATGCACGGAATGACGACTACCTGGTTTTCATCCCGTCAAACTGGTATGAGTTTGCTATCCGGTACGATCGACCCACGCTCGGTACTTTGAAAAACTTTTTCATCGAATCAAAAACAAGGTATGTGAGCCGTCAGAATCGTACACCAAGGGTGGTAACCGTAAAAGAAATAAACGATGCGATGGACGAGGGTAGCGATCCGTTTGAAAACGATGATTCGAACTTTGATTTTATGGAAGCTCCCTCCGGATACCTTTTGTGGAGTGCCGCAGCCGGAGTATCCATAAAAGGTGAAAAGACACAATATGATTTCAGAATTGGTGCTGAAAATATTCTCAACACGACTTATCGTGAATACACCAATCGCTTCCGCTATTACGCAGACGACTTAGGAAGTAATTTCATCATTTCAGTTAAATGTATTTTTTGAAAATTATTATGAACCGATTATTAATAATTATAACCTTCATGTTCGTTTTGTTTGCCTTTGGGTGTGAGGTAGAGGCCCCTATCCGGGAGGATGTTCCTGAATTGATCACAAAAGTTACGCTTACATTTACACCTTCAGTTGGCGACCCCGTTGTAGTGACGGCTACAGATCCGGATGGGGAAGGTGTCCAAGATGTTCAAGTCGACGGTGATATAAACCTGGAGGCGATGAAAACTTATAATTTGGCCCTGACCTTAACCAATGGACTTGCGGCCCCCTCAGATCCGGAGTATGACGTAACAGAGGAAGTGGAGGAAGAAGGTCACGAACATCTTTTCTATTTTTCCTGGACAAACGATGTTTTCAGCGACCCTTCCGGCGATGGAAATATAGATAACCGCTCTGACCCCATTAATTATGATGATGAGGATGTCAATGGGTTTCCCGTGGGACTTCGAACAACCTGGACAACTGCCGCTGCTTCATCAGGAGATTTTAGAGTAGTGTTGAAACATCAACCGGAATTGAAATCAGCCACGTCGGAATCAACCGTTGGAGAGACTGACGTAGATATTACATTTACGGTAAACGTGGAATAGGCTTCGTTCCATTTATAAGACAGTATCCGCGTGCTGAGAGTCGAGGGTATTTTTATAAAAAATGAATATCCACCTGGCGAATTGTATGTCACAACGGTGTGGACATACCTGGTGGTGGCGCGTGTCTGTAAGAAGTTCAACTCTTTGTATAAACAGGTCGCTTTACGTTTATGAATTTCCAGCCGCTGTGGAAAAATTTCATCAATGTATTGAGAAATATCCTGAACCGTTTTGACGACGGTAAACGGCATCGGAGTATTCATTGTATTCTGGCCACTTTATGGTAAATCTTGCTACCAGCTTTTATGGCAGGCTTTTGAATGGATATTTCAAAAAGCCTTGCTATGGAAACGACAAAACGCCGGAAATCAAGGACGGGAACCGCACGAAAACGTAGCAGTCCGAATCGCGTATCATCGCCAAAAAAGGCCGTAAAGCAAAACCTGGCTGAGACGTATAATGAATTCAAACAATTCGAAGGTCAGCAGTATACGGGAATGAAAATCGGCCGAAGCCATAAATGGTATTATGACAAAGGTGAGTGGAAGGAAACTAAGATCACGCCTGATTTATGGCAAATATCGTACGCGGTTACCAAACGACGGGCCGGTAAAGCTCCCGAAGGCTCAGGTGTGCCTGTAGGCACTGCGTATCATTGGTATATTTTGGCGCATCAAAACGTCAAAAAATTAAATGCAAATGACTACACTACTTCATTGACTGGCCTGAAATATAAACTGTCCCACAAACGTGCTGAAAAGGGAAAATGGAGCGCCACAACAAAAACTCAACGAAAGCATTTGATTAACTTTCTGAAGGAAATTATTGAGGGACTCCAAAAAGATCCGGTCATTTTTGAATTTGAATACAAAGAAAAAAATTATCGCGTGGAAGCGGCTCCCATCGCACAGACCTGTACTGAAGATGGTTGCATTCAGTATGAAATTACACTCGACGAGGAACATGTAGGTATTATCCAGCGACAAAAAAATGGATGGAAAATGGAACAATTGAAAGATAAAGGACTTGTGAACGCCATTGGAAAAGAAATACTTTCGTGGTATAGATAAAAATATCGTCTAGATATGCCTGAGCTTCCCGACCTCCAAGTATTCAGTCAAAATTTGACCGAGACATACGTTGGTAAAACGCTTAAACAAATCTCAGTTCCTAATGCCCGGAAACTCAATGTTCCGGTATCGAAACTAAAGAGCAGTTTGAAAAATCAAAAGCTGGTTAAGGTAAAAAGAGAAGGGAAGGAGTTACACTTTGAATTTAATAATGGAAATATTTTGGCCTTGCACTTGATGCTTCGTGGGAAGCTCTACCACTTTGAAGGAAAAAACACGCAAAAATATTCGATTATTGAATTGACCTTTTCTGATAATACTGGCCTTGCTCTTACTGACTTCCAAGGACAAGCCGCACCGACATTCAATCCTGAGCCTCGTGATGCACCGGATGCATTATCCCCTGAAGTTAATTTATCCTTTTTGAAAGCGACATTATCAAAATCTAAAGCGGTTGTAAAAAATGTTTTGTTGGACCAACATGTTATTCGAGGAATTGGTAATGCCTATGCGGATGAAATCTTATGGGATGCAAGAATTTCACCCTTTTCGATTTCAAATAAAATTCCTGTTAACGCGGTAAAAGCGTTAGTGAAATCGATCAAAAAAGTTTTACGCCAGGCGGAAAAAAACATTATCAAGTCACACCCCGATATTATTAGCGGCGAGGTTCGCGATTTTATGCTCATCCATAATTCCAAAAAGAAGAAGAGTCCTAAGGGAGCGTTGATCGAGGTAAAGAGCGTTGGTGCCCGAAAGACCTACTTCACTAGTGAGCAAAAGCTGTTTAAGTAATTCTGAAAGATAGAACGGAGACTTTGTGGCGCTTTCAGTGTTTCGGAAAAATTTTGCAGGGATATTTCAACGTTGTACGATTAACACGCTGCCCTTCCTTCTCGAATCCATTGCGGCATCTGCTGACGAATCATCCCTATGGAGGTTCAACTTTTATAGCTAAGTTTGTTGTCATACTAATCAATTTAGCGATGGAGGAAGAGCCCTACAGCATGTATTCTTTTTTGTTGGATCGGACGGCGCGAAGGGTGAAACAGTATGCACAAAAAAGGTTCAAAGAATTAGGATTCAATATCACCGTCGATCAGTGGCTTGTGTTGCGCCATCTTTATGACCACGACGATCTCAATCAAAAAGAGTTGGCGGATATTATTTTCAAAGACACGCCTACATTGACCCGTATTATCGATTTATTATGCGATAAGGGCCTTGCAAAACGTAAAATTCATCCTTCCGATCGCAGATCGTTTAATGTCTGTCTCACTAGCCAGGGCCGCGCAAAAGTTGAGCAGTTAAAGCCGAAGATCAAGGATGTGCGTCTCAAGGCATGGGAAGGCCTTAGTGAACGGGATTTTAATCAGTTCAAACGAATTCTAAATGCGATTTATGTAAACCTGGAGTAAGGTTCTGAGCAACTATTTT
>DASQTN010000226.1:0-7491 GCA_035641895.1 Chryseolinea sp.
CAATGAAACGCTTCCGGTGGTAATGTGCTCCCGGTCGAACTAATCGAGCGCAGCACCGATAAATCAAAATTCTTCGAAGGGTGAACATCTTCCTTCATGTTTGCCAGCAGATACGCAGCGCTCGTGCCGAAGTGGTGTATACCAACGTCGGCAGCGAATTTCCACAATGCATTCAAGTCGGGATATGCGACACTTCCGTCGTATAGAACCATCGTACCTCCCGCCAACAGCGATCCATGTATATAGTTCCACATCATCCAGCCCGTGGTTGTATACCAGAAGCATCTTTCGCCTGGCTTAAAATCATTGTGAAACGTCCCATACTTGAGTTGTTCCATTAGAATACCACCGTGAGAATGCACAAATGCTTTAGGCAATCCAGTTGTTCCCGAGGAATACAAAATCCAAAGCGGATGAGAGAATGGCATCCGGACGAATTGAAGCGGTACATCTTTGTCATCAGTAAGGGAATGCCAGGTAAAGATCGATTTACCCTCATATTCATTTACGGGATTCTCGGAAATCAAAATAATTTTTTCCAGGGTCGGCAGGTTCTTGATCAATTCCTGAACGACCGCCGTCTTATCGTACGACTTCCCACCATAATTGTATCGATCGGTAGCAATTAATATTTTAGGATTTGTCTGGGCAAAACGATCCAGTATCGCGGATGTTCCGAAATCCGGGGAACAACTCGACCAAACGGCGCCTAATGATGCCGTGGCAAGAAGGGCAATGGTAGCTTCGGGTATACAAGGCAATAATGCGACTACTCGGTCGCCTGGGGAAATTTGCCAGGACTTGAGATGTTGTTGCAAAGAAGCAGTTTTGCTTCTAAGCTCTCCCCAGGTCATTTCACTCGTGTTGCCAGACTCGGTCTTAAATATTATAGCGGGTCTTTTCTCTGTAAAATTTCTAAAAATATGTTCCGCGTAATTCAGGTTCACACCTTCAAACCATGAGACGTTGAATCCGTTTTTGCCCTCAATTACAGAATGATAATCGCCGTCATGGAGAATGTCAAAATATTGCCAAAGGGATTCCCAGAAAACTTCAGGCTTTTCAACAGACCAGTTCCAGAGCTCATGATAATCCTGAAAAAGCAAATTCTTATTCGTCGCCAGCCATTTTATGTATTGACTAAGATTAGCTTGTTCAATAAATTCCTTAGAAGGGGACCAGAGCATTGGAGTTTTTTATCCGTTAATCGTTATCCGTTAAACGTTATTTAACTTCCCGAAAGTTTTAAACCGTTTTAAACTTTCGGGAAGTTTGCAAAGATCGTTCTCCAGATAACGTTTAACGGAAAACGATCAACTACCCAACAGCTTCAATGCTTGTTCCTTATCAAGATGAAGCTGCTTCTTTAATTCTTCAAGATCATTGAATTTAATGTCGCTGCGTATCAGATGGTGAAAGGATATCGTCAAAGAATCGCCATAGATGTCCCTGGTAAAATCAAAAATGTTTACTTCTATGTTTCGTTTAACACCATTTATCGTCGGGCGGTTTCCAATGTACAGCATGCCGTTAAATTGCCGATGACTGTAGTCAATAGTAACGGCGTAAATTCCGTCCGCGGGAATGAGTTTGTAGAAAGTGTCTATCTCAATATTTGCCGTGGGAAAACCAAGAAGCCTTCCCAGTTTGTCGCCCATCACCACACGCCCTGTGATGGTGTAAGGGTGTCCTAAAAAATGACTCGCTGTTGCAATATCTCCTCCTTCCAATGCACTCCGTATTTTTGTTGAACTGACGCCAACGTGATCGACATCCTGCCTCGGAATTTCTTCAACTTCGAACCCGTATTTAGGACCGTTATGCTTTAACTGCTCGAAGCTTCCTTCACGATTTTTTCCAAAATGGTGATCGTGTCCTATTACAAGTGTTTTGGTTCCTATCGTATCCACCAGAATTTGTGTAATGAACTCTTCCGAGGTCAATTGTGAAAATTCTTTTGTAAAAGGTATTCTGATTAAATGTTGAATTCCCTGTGCCTTAAGTAGCTCTGCTTTTTCTTCAAAGGTATTTAAAAGTCTCAACGACGTGTCTTCCGGGTGCAGTACAAGTCGCGGATGCGGCCAGTAGGTGATCACAACGGTCTCGCCATTTGTTTTGGACGCAATTTCTCTAAGTCGTGAAAGTATTTTGGAATGTCCAACGTGAACTCCATCAAACGTGCCACTGGTCACGACAGCGTTTGGTAACCTTACAAAATCTTCAACTCCGTGATATATTTTCATGTCATCAGGGTTCCGCACTTAAAATTTACAACGTTCCTTCAAAACTATAAAAGTTTGATGTGGCAGCGAATTTTACGGCTCAATTTGGTCAATCGTCAACGCATCTTCAAGCCTGAAATTGCCAATGCGAGTCCTGCACAATGCGGATAGATAGGCGCCTACATGAAGATGGTCTCCAAAATCGCGCACTAAACTTCTGATATACGTTCCTTTGGAGCAGACAACCCGAAAGCTTATTTCCGGTAAACTTATTTCCTGTATCTCGAATGCGCTAATGGTCACCGTTCGTGGGGCTAGAGCTATTTCCTTTCCCGCCCTGGCGAATTCATAGGCGCGTTTACCTTTGATTCGGATCGCTGAATGCTGCGGCGGAAGCTGTTGCAAATTCCCTGTGAAGTGCTTGCTTGTTTCATGAATCATCGCTGGTGTAATGTGACTGATATCCTTTTGTTCGCTAACCGCTGTTTCCAAATCGTGAGATGAGGTTGTTCGGCCGAGAATAAGTTTGCCAGTGTATTCCTTTTCCTGACCCATAAACTCTTCGATGCGTTTCGTCATTTTGCCAACACAAATAATCAGCAAGCCGGTTGCAAGTGGATCCAGTGTTCCGGCGTGTCCAATTTTTTTTGTTTTGAGCTTATAGCGCAGCTTGTTTACGACATCAAAAGACGTCCAATGTATAGGCTTGTCAACAAGTAGGATTCGACCTTGATCTTCTGGGGGCTGCATTATAGGATGGAAAGTCCAACGCCCGTATAATAGAGTATGAGAATTACAATGCCAACAAGAATGCGATAATATCCAAAAATTTTAAATCCATTTTTTGTCAGGAAGCTGATAAAAGATTTAATCGCAAGGATGGCAACGATGAAGGCAACGATATTTCCAATTACCAGCAAGGTTATCTCGTTCGAACCAAACGAGCCACCACCGTCATAGAATTTATACATTTTGTAGAGCGTGGCACCAAACATCGTAGGCACGGCCAGGAAAAAGGAAAATTCTGCGGCGGATTTTTTGTTGAGTCCCTGTGCCAAACCACCAATGATCGTGGCAGCTGAGCGGGAGATTCCTGGAATCATTGCAATGGTCTGAAAAAAACCAATCTTCAAAGCTGCTTGTTTGGTAATGTTCTGATCAGTGCGTCCTTCGTTTTTCTGAAAGATCTTATCGACAAATAAAAAGAATATTCCGCCGGCAATAAGGGCATATGCTACTACATCTACGCGCTCCAACAATGCATCAATCGTATCATTAAATAAAAAACCGATAACCGCCGCGGGAATAAAAGCAATAAAAAGTTTCAAGTAAAAATTGACAGTCTCCTGCCATGCATCTGATTTCGGAAGGAATTTTTTCCAGTACAAAACTATAACTGAAAGGATCGCCCCAAATTGAATTGCTACTGTAAACATTTTTGTAAACGGATCAGAAGCAATTCCCATCAGTGAAGATCCGATGATCATATGTCCGGTAGAGGAAATGGGCAAGAATTCTGTAATGCCTTCGATAATGGCTAAAACAATGGCTTGAATGATAGACATGCAAAATGGAATTTAAAAGATGATCGACGCCACGCGGGGATGGATCATTTGGTTGGTTTTCGAAGAATGGCGACAATTTCTATAATAAAGCCAGCCATAACAATAATAGGGCCGAGGGTGAGCCCTAAAAATCCAAAGCCATGTTGCTCGTTATCCGACGACATTATCACAAATCCCAACACGAGTGTGACGACTCCGATGATCATAAGTTGGTAGTTCTTTCTACCGAAAGGAAGTTTGCTCTCCATGTAGTTTAAATATTAGTATAGTTCGTCTAAGGACATCTTTAAGTATTTGTGAATCGAGAAAAACGTGCTTAACGTAGCGACGAGGATTCCCATTACGGACAGTATCAATAACAATGTTAAGAAATGTTCCTGGTTGTGGAGAAGGGCAAGGTCAGTTATTCTTTTTTGGGCATAGGCCGAAAAGGCCCAGAGAAGTATTGATGATACCGCACTCGATAGGAGTCCGTAACCGATCGCTCGCGTTAAAAAAGGACGTTGAATGAACCATTTTTTAGCGCCAACCAATTGCATACTGCGAATTAAAAAGCGCTGTGAAAACAAGGCAATGCGCAGCGTACTGTTCACCAGTAAAAAAGTAATCACGATGAGTAAGACAGCCAAAATCAAAAGGGCGACCGAGATGTTGGTGAAATTTTTGTTCACTTCATCAAACAGATGTTTTTCGTAAGTTGCTTCCAACACGCCATTCATATTCTCCAACTCTGCTTTCACTTTTTTTAAGCTTACAGTATCTTGAAAAGCGGTGGCGACCTTGACAACGAAAGCATCCTTTAACGGATTCTCACCCAGGATTTCTTTATAGTCACCAATTTGTTTGATGAGATCCTTTTCAGCATCCTCCTTAGAAATAAATGTGATGGCGTTTTCTGTTTGCGCGACAAATTTTTTGCCTCCTATCGTCCGTTCGAGCTGGGTGCGCTGCGTTTCAGTTAGGGTGCTTTTCAAGAAAATCTTAACATTCAGGTTATCGCGCACTATTTTTCCGAATTGGTTCGAATAAATGAGCAAATTCCCAAACAACCCAAGCACGAAAAGTGCTAAAGTGATACTGGTTACTACACCGACTGCCGGATAACCGCCTAATTTTTTTTTATGTCCTGATCGCTGCATTTCCTAAAAACGTCAAAGTTAGGAGAAAAAATTTAACGAACAGAAAGCAAGATGGATGAGTTGAATTGTCGGGAAAAGGAAAAGCCTGGAATTCCAGGCCTTTCTTTAGTTATGTCATTATCTGGAGCCGCGATAATCTTTCAGCTTCTTCAGGAGTGAAGGATCATTTATAGGAGCCAAAGGCTTGATGGTTTCGTTTTCTTCATTTAACAAATAGTAACTGTCTTTGTAATACAAGAAGACCGTACGCTTGTTGTCGCTGAAGAACTCCATGATTTCATAAAGATTCTTCTCAAATGTTCCATATAAATACAGCTTACCATTTCTAAACTGATAATGGAAATTGTATTTCTTGTTGTTGCTGTCTGTTTCGACAACAATTGAAGACTTGCTCAGCGGTGTTGATTCAGAAATCACAGACTCAGGCGTTGCCGGAGATGCCTCGGTTTCTTCACTTGGATCGAAAACATCCAATGGCGCAGGACCTTTAGGTTCTTCCTTGGTATTAGCGGCCTCCGGAGATTTCGCTGTTTCTGAATCCTGCTTATCATTTTCAGCTGGGGGAACTACTTCTTTCGAAGAGTTTTGCTCCGGGGTAACAGGTTCTTCCTGTTTCGATGTCTCTTCCTGAGGCTCGATTGCTTCTGGAGCCGGCGTCACGACCTCTTCCTGATTTGAAAGGCGTTGATCTGCTACCTTATCCTCACTATTCAAATATAGATATACACCTGCTCCAATGGCACCCACAATTGCAACGCCTAATGTTACTTGTGTAACGAGTGACGTACCCGCCGGTTCGAGTGCCGATGCCGGCACGTTATTAAACATTGTCTTTAATTCCTTCACCCGAGCTTCGCGGATTTTCTCAACCACTCGTTGCTGAAGATTAAATTCATTCTTAAGTGATGTATCGGAGTTAAGCTTTTTTTCAAAAGCGCTTCGATCCTGAGCGGTAAGCCTGTTGCTTACATACTGGTCGAGCAATTCTAAGTCTTTTTCTGAAGCCATAATTTCCTAATCTAAAAAGTCCTTCTCAGAATACTGAGATTTCACCAAGTCATCCAATTTTTTCTTGCACTTATACTTTTTCGTTTTCGCGGTGTCAGTGTTCGCGAAACCTAGCCTGTCGGCGATATCCTGCATTGACATTTCTTCGAAATAATAATACATCAATACCTTCTTGCAAGTCCCGTCAAGTTGATCGATACACTTCGCGATGATCTTCTCTCGTTCCGATGTCTCTGTATCTAACGTAACAGGGCTATCTTTTTCTTCGTTCGAAAGACGTTTTTTTCTATCCAATTCCTTTCTCCACAGGTTCTGACAAATACTGTAGATATAGGTGCTCATTTTGGAAGTCAAAACCAGGTTGCCGGAAGTCGCTTTTTGCCAAAATACAATAAGAGCGTCCTGGTAAACATCCCGGGCCTCATCTTCTGTTCCGCTGTTGGTGATAACCAGTTTGGTCATCATCCTATAGTATTTCTTATAAAGTAACTCGAGAGCTTTCTCATCACCTTTACAGATGCGTTCGAAAATCTCTGCTTCGTTCATGCCTGAGCTTGATCTGAATACCATGTTCAAGTGCCTTAGTAACCCGCTAGGATGCGTTTTTGTTAATTTTACGTCTAATGACAAAATAATAAGGTCAATCCACCTTCTTCCACGTCTGAGTTCTGTAGAACGGTCCCCAGTACCCTCTCACCTTTAAATCAGCACCTTCCGTCCAAATTCTACAGCGATAAATTTTGCCGTCCTGAGGATCCAGAATAGTACCTTGTGTATACTCCTCGCCATCTTTTACCATATCCTTGATAATCTCCATTCCTATTATCTTCTTTCCAAAACGTGGGTCATCGCTGGGACACTGGTCGCATATTGGATCTGGATCTTCCTGGGTAAATATCCTTACTATTTTACCGTAAACTTTATCATTTCGCTCGAATATCTCAATAATTGATTTTTCTTCTCCGGACTCGTCGACTGTTTTCCATTTTCCAAGTACAGACGTTTGCCCGTAACTCAAAATCGTTGAAAAGAGCAGGGGAATAACCAGTTTCATTACCGAAATATAGAATTATCCTTCTGAAAGTTTCACATCCTCAAATTCTGTTGACACAAAGGAAGGGTAGAACGAATAAAAAAAGCCCCGTGTTTTGGACGGGGCTTTCACTTATCCGATTAGAATTATTTTTGAACTCCAGTCTCTGACGCTACTTTACTTACGCTTTCAATTTTTGGTTTTGATTCGTCATGTTTGCCTGTCGATGTAGGTTCATCGGGTACAAGTAATGGCGCGATCACAAGAGCAACAACTGACATCAACTTCAACAAGATATTGAGAGACGGCCCTGATGTATCTTTAAACGGATCACCAACGGTATCACCCACTACGGCTGCCTTGTGAGGTTCGGATTTTTTGTAATACATTTTTCCATTGATTTCAACACCTTCTTCAAAACTCTTTTTAGCATTGTCCCATGCACCACCGGCATTGGATTGGAAAATAGCCATCAACACACCACATACGGTAACACCTGCCAGCATCCCGCCCAATGCTTCCAC
>DASQTN010000227.1:0-5369 GCA_035641895.1 Chryseolinea sp.
ACCTGTTATTGGATTTATTGAAAAGGTAGGTGGGCCTGTTCCCTCCTCGTTCGCATTGTTGTAGTTATTGTAAAACTTTTGATTATTGGGGTCTTTGTAATTAATAACTTCAGTGCGACGGTCGCTGAATGGAACTACTAAAGCGTATGAAAGGCTGTCACCATCTGGGTCGTACGCGCCTGGATTATGAAACCAAGCAACTCCGGGACAAGCGTGATCGATGGGTGGTATCAGCAATTTGGGTGTGTTGTTACATCCCAAGAAAGCATCAAGTTTGATAACGGTCTCAAGGTAAAATGTGGTGTTGACCGAGGCGTCCATGTTTAATACGCCTTCATTGCGATTCGGTTCGCGATAACTGATAATGTAAGTACCCGTCGATGGGTAGGTATGATATGTTGTGTACGACGCTGTCGCGACAGTACCTTCAGCATCCAAGTCTGGTCGCGGTGTATTTTCAGTCTCTGGAACCAATTCCCAAGTTCCATCACCAAAATTCAGAATGTCTTGTTCACCACCGAAACGCACCGTGGATCCGGTATTTGTATAAACGGTAATGGTTATCTTAAATCTGCGGCTGCTACAGTTCTCCCTTTCAACCACGATATCACCTGCCCGTAAATGCGTTGCCTGTGATTCGAGAAATATAAAAAAAGTGAACACCGCAGTGACGAAACTAATTCGCCATACATTGCTCACAGCAGGAAAGAACTTCATACCAGCACGGTAAAATCTTGACAATTCAACATTCAATCGGTCATAAAGTTACAATATATAACCTTGTTTTGTATCTGTAAATACCTTTAAAGTAACGACGAGCAATTATTATTTGGTCTGAAATAAGCTAAAATCTTTTAACTGGTCGCCAATTAGGAGACTATAACTAGAAAAATAATCAGCAACATTCCAGCTTCCTGTTTTTTCTAATCGTTTTATAATCACCCTTACACTTGGCGAAGGCGCTTAAAGTGTTAACCATTCAGATATCTTTATCATAACAGATAAACTTTATGCAAGATATGAGAAGAAGTAGCTTACTTATTGGTGCCTTGCTTACCTTTGGTGTTGAACCACCACCGATATGAGAATTGTAGGCGAGATTCCCCATGATGTCTGTAAGATTACCCTATTTGCGTGGAATAATCGCTACTTGATCAAACTTGAAATGGGTTTATTGGAGCAAACATATAAAGTCAATCAATTTGATATAGCTGCAGAAGCAGAGCTTTATAAAATTGTAAATGAGTCCTTTATCACGGATGCGATAAAACGTTTCCAGGATATGGATAATAGCCTTCAAATTGCCCTGGAAAGGCTATAATTACCAGCATTGCTGGATTTTGTTTTATTTTGCAGCCCTCATGGAAGTAGTCGAGAAGAAAAATAAGAATAAGCAATATAAACCCATCCTGGAAGGTATACCTGATTGGCCAGTATATCAACTTAGCAAGAACAGGAAGGAGTTCATAGAAGAAGTGGCGCAAAGGACCTTTGCACACATAAAAAAAAATCGGCCCACTACAAAGCAGATCATCGACGAAATTCAGGCGACTGTATATCGCGAACAACAGCGAATGAAACGCAATCGCTGGCGTGTCGATCCTCCGGATGAATCCAAGTTCTGGGGTAATATCAAAAATGAAGTTGTCGCGCTATCGACGAAGGCTCCAGAAGAATCGGAAGGGAAAGCAGATGAAATCCTCCACCGAATAGTACTGCGGTATGCCAATGAAATTGCAGGGAATTTTAAGGCAAACTCATACCGTTTAACACGCGAAATAGTAAAATTCTGGTTTTCGCGATTGTTGAACGGCGCCCGTGTAAAAAAATTCGGAGCTTTTTTTCGCAATCGTTATACACTACGCGACAAAATACATATTGTAGGGAAGGTGGGTCAACTTCGAAAGCTCGCCAAAGAAGGAACTGTTGTTATGGTTCCGACGCATTTCAGTAACCTTGATTCTATTCTTATCGGTTGGATAATTCATTCACTCGGCTTACCAGCATTTATTTATGGCGCGGGACTGAACTTATTTAATATTAAGATCTTCGCATACTTTATGAATAGCCTTGGGGCATATAAAGTTGATCGAAGAAAAAAGAATGTTCCATACCTGGAGACACTTAAATTCTATTCGATGCTCGCCGTTCAGAAAGGAGCTCATAGCATTTTCTTCCCTGGAGGAACAAGATCTCGCTCCGGCAAATTGGAAAAACAATTAAAGCTCGGATTGTTAAGCTCTACAATCGAAGCGCAAAGAAATTTGTATTTGGAAACCCCACCCGGCGAGCCAGTTCGTAAAATTTTTATCGTGCCGGTGACGTTGAATTATCATTTCGTACTGGAGGCGCCGGACTTAATTGATGACTACCTCTCCTCGAAAGGACAAGACCGTTATCTCCCTGAACAAGACAAGTATGGGAGCTGGCAGTTGCTACAGTTCCTCTTCAAGTTTTTTACCAAGGGCTCTAACATATCGGTATCGATTGGTCCGGGACTTGACATTATCGGAAATGAGGTTGACGAGTCGGGAAACAGCCTTGATGCTCATGGCAGAATTATAGATACTCGAGATTATTTCGTCTCCAACGGCACGGTTAATATCGATAAGCAACGCGAGGATGAATATACGCGGATGCTGAGTCAAAAGATTGTTTCTGAATACCATCGTATCAATCGTGTTTTCGCCAGCCACCTTGTTGCTTTTGTTGCATTTGAGTTGTGGCAAAAAAAACATCCGAACCTGGATTTGTTTGGATTGCTCCGTCTGCCTGAAGAAGATCAAGACTTAAACTATGAAGATTTCCGCGCTGCTTGTAAGCGCGTTAGAAAACAAATCTATAAGCTGAAAGCTGAAAATAAGATCTACCACGCTACACACCTTAAAGGTAAGATCGATTTGGTTATCCGACACGGACTTGATAATGTTGGCATATTTCATTTGAAGCGGCCCTTGCTTTTAGATAGGGATGGAAATATTATCACGAAGGATTTCAGCACCCTTTATTATTATCATAATAGGCTGGTAGGTTATGACCTCGAAAAGTTTGTCTGAAAAAGATAAACCGATTGGCGTAATCGGTGCAGGAAACTTTGGTAGCGTAATTGCGAACCTCTTAGCTCGTCAACGAAAAGTTCTTCTCTATGCCCGCAACGAACAAGTCGTAGAACACATTCGCGCGACAAAAGAAAACCGCGGGTATAAAATGCACGAGCAAATTACGCCCACCAACGATCTTTCGGAAATTGCAGAACAATGCGATATCATATTTCCGATTGTTCCATCTGCCCACTTTCGGTCGATGATGAAAGAACTTTCGCCCTACCTGCATCCATATCATTTACTTATTCACGGCACCAAAGGGTTCGATGTCATGTTGCCTGATGGGCATACCATTGATACCGTCAAAGAGCTCAACCGTAGTATGGTCAAAACAATGAGCGAGGTAATCGTTGAAGAAAGTGTCGTGGCACGCGTAGGTTGCCTGGCGGGCCCTAACCTCGCGCGTGAACTGGCGGAGGGCCACCCAGCGGCTACTGTAATTGCCAGTCACTTTAATGAAGTGATTAACGTTGGCAAAAGACTTTTACGAAATGATCATTTTCAGGTATATGGAAATAACGATCTCGTAGGCGTAGAGTTGGCCGGTGTTTTAAAAAACGTTATCGCTATTGCGGCAGGCGCTCTTAGCGGAATGGGTTACGGTGAAAACGCGAAAGGATTGTTAATCAGCCGCGGTATGGTCGAAATGGTTTATCTGGGCCGGGCACTCGGAGGTAATACTAAAGCGTTTCTTGGCATCGCCGGAATCGGCGACCTTGCGACTACTTGTAATAGTTCATTGAGCCGGAATTTTAATGTTGGATTCAGACTTGCGCAGGGTGAAACTTTAGAAAACATTCTAGCCAGCACAGACGAAATCGCCGAAGGTATAAACACCGTTCAAATCGGAAAAAAATGTGCAGACTACTACAAAGTTCGCGCGCCAATCACTTCGACGCTCTATCACGTTTTGTTTGAAAAGATGACCGTCAAACGAGCACTTGGGCACCTGATGCGCTATCCGCTCAATGTTGATATTGACTTTCTTGAAGAATCGAAGTCAAATTAATATCTCACGAATATTGTCCCTTATTTTGGCGGCTAATTCATCCAGCGGTAAGTCATTAACATCTCGTCCAAAAGGATCTTCGATTTCTTCAGCGATGAGCTCTACGCTCAACAATACAAACGAAATCAAAACCACGATCGCCACCGTCAGGTAGCCAGTTTGAGGTGCAAATCCAAAGGGCAAGGTGATGATGTAAATAAAAATAAATTTTTTAACGTACATCATATACGAATATGGAATTGGAGTATGCTTTATCCGTTCGCAGGCTCCCAGAATATCAATAAAATCTTTTAATTCTTTATCTAGATTAATCAGATGATCACCCGTGATTTTCTTTTCCATATAAAGCTCGTTCACCCTTTGATACATCAATGCTGCAATGCGGTTGGGCTTGTGCTTGTATTTTTTTAGGTCATTAATCAATGATTCATCCGGAGGTGGATCAAGTTCCGCAAATTGAACGCCGCCTCTCAGATTCTCCTTTGCTGCAAACACAAAATTGGAGATCATCTTGTAAAACCAGTTTCGTTCGTCATGATTCTCCCGGCCGATATACGCGTTTATTTTCATTGCAAAATTCCGGGTGCTGTTCACCATACCCCCCCATAATCTTCTTCCCTCCCACCAGCGGTCATAAGCTGTGTTGGTTCGAAAAACCAAAAATAATCCCAACACGATCCCTAACAACGAATGCATGGTGACAGTGGGCTGAAAATCAGCCTCATGCATCCGCAAATAGTTCAGCTCTACATAGCAGACAAGCGTCGAATAAACAGCCAAAAAAATGAGCGCCGGCAATAACTTCGTCATTACCCTCCGACTGTAAGGGTGAAAAATCAGGGAAAACCATTGCCTGGGATTGTACATTACCATATTGCAGGTGTATTTTCTGCAATAACTCTATTCAGACAAAGATTTGCAAACAGGCGGAGTAAGACCCTCAATTGCAGAGGATGACGACTCATAATTTTAAACTGCTCTTGATTGAATTTTATTTTATCGCTTATCTTTCCGGTCTCAAAAACTTTGTACTTCATGAAAAGGGCCATTCTAAGACTTTCATTTCCTGCATTTATGCTACTCGTCGCTACAAGTGCGTACACGCAGGATTTTCTTGTAACAATCCATGGAGACACGATCAGGGGTGATATCAAACCACTCAATTATGGCTCAGAACGAAAGGTGCAGGTGACGGAACCTGGCAAAAAAAAAGTTATCTATCCTTTTTTCAAGTTGAAGTCGTATTCTCTAAAAGG
>DASQTN010000228.1:0-4902 GCA_035641895.1 Chryseolinea sp.
TACGTCGGTTACATCGATAAGGCTGGCCATCACATTGTTTATCTCAATGCATTACTATCCTATCACAACAATTGGGAAAAGGAACTTATTACGCAATCGCCGGGAACAAAGACGGAGGGCTTCCGCATTTTCGTTGACCTCACCAGAGGAGAATGCTTTGGTTTACACGTATCTGAAAATTAGCAAGCTAACATTGCCGCAATGTCGGTCACGGCTTGATCACCATGATAGCAACGATAGAAACAGCCAGTACAAAAAGTATTCCTCCGATAAGCATCTGTCGTTTTTCGAGGGCAACATACTCGGGAGAGTCACCTCCGAATTCTTCGGCGAATTTTATCTGCTTCTTTAGTGTAGGCGAATAAAGGCCAAATGCCAAAAGACCCATAATGGCGAATAAGATCATCGGATAGAGTATCCAGGAAACCTCGAGAATGTCATAGCCTGCGACATACGCCATGGCAAATCCAGTTATTAATGAAAGCCCGTAACAAGGATTGGCCACCCAGTCGTCCATGAGCTTGATCCCTTTCAAAGAATAAAGTAAATGTTCTTTTTCCATTTTTCCTTTTACCAACCAAACGATATACGAAAAATTGAATCCTACGGCAATGATGGCGGCGAAGACATGGACAAATTTTAACATCAGATATAAGCTCATACATTAACGTTTGAATGCTAAGGTAATCAGACGTTGAAAAAATCGAAAAATCCTCAAACGAATTTGCATTCAACGATTGTCCTTGTCTTTCATCACTGCGATCGGCTTTTTGAAAAAGAGAGAAGCCTCGTGATGTTCGAAGGACTTAATACCTTATTTCTTGATAATCCGTTTAATGATTTTCTTTTTATCAGCGCCATCATGCATTTCTAAGATGTAAAGCCCGGCGGGGAGGGACCTTAAAGACATAGAAGTTTCCTGGAACGGTTGCAATTCCCATTGATCATAGTCTCTTCCCAATATATCCGTGACCTTCAAATACAACTTATTGGGTACTTGCGACTGGATGAATACATCCCCGCTAGTGGGATTTGGGTGCACTTGAATATAAGATGATACTTCGTCATCAGTACCCAACAATATCTCTACTGTTACAGGGAGTTCACCTCGTGTGCGGCACCCATGAAGTGTATCAGTAGCAACAACAAACACCCCGGTAGATTCAGCATCGGCATCCCAATTCACCGCTATCCGTGTTTGTTCTTCACTTTCAAAACCTTCTGAGCCAACAGCAATCCATGTATAGACCAGTTCTTCCTCTGCGTTCTCGATTTCATACAGTGCTGCGCGTTCCGCAGATTCTATGAAGTCGGCGCCCGATATTTCCGGCAGGGGAAGCGCTACAGCCTTAACGGTATGGGTACGCGTTTCCGAAATTCCACATTCATTGAAATTTTTGACAGTAAAGACATAGTCCCCGGCAGCAGGAAAGTGAACAGTCGCCGAAGATCCAGTGGCGCTGAGTGTCCCGTCGCTTATGTTCCATTGATAGGTTCCGGAGTAATTGAAGGGGAGGTTATAAAGTTCAATATCCCCCGCACAAACAATGTCCTTTCCAACAAGGTAACCTGGTTGTAACGGCTTCATTCCCGGATTGCTGATTTGACCCACGAAACCTTTTTTTCCCGCCATGTATATGTTGCCATGTTTGAACTGTACAGAGAACATCTCATCGGAATTGTTGTTGCGAAACGATATAGCAGTCCACGTTAATCCCCCATCACGCGTTTCGTAAATTATTTTTGTACCTCCCCAGGTGTAACCATGCAGCGCGTCCATGAAGTGAAGACCGACGATTTCAACTTCAAAACTTCTGACTATGGTGCTCCATGTTATACCCCCGTCTGTTGTTTTGCTGATTTGCTTACCACCTTTATACCCGACGTATTCGTTGATAAAAAAAATGGCCCGATAATAATCAGATGCATCGGGCTGTCGAATATAAACATCTACCCAGGTAGCCCCACCGTCTGTCGTTTTCTGAACACCGCCACCGGATTCCATCCTGTATCCCAGCGTAGCGGATAGAAATTGAACCTGCCAATTAGCGAAGGACTGATCGTTCATTAACTCCCAGTCATTCCCGCCATTCACACTTCGATATAATGCGTAGGCGCTGCACGAAAAAATTACGTTTTTATCGACGCCATACAACGCTCCAACCGGTAAGTAATTATCGGGATCTTCGCTCGTAACCAGCACTTCGTCCATCGTTGCGCCGCCGTCCGTTGTTTTATAAATGACAAATCTATCGGAAAGAAGCGCGTCTGTCTCATTGAAAAAGTAGGCGCTGTAAATAGGGCGATCCCAGTCAAGTCTGTTCCATGTTATCCCTCTATCGACCGTTTTGAACGCAGCAGAAGTATTGAAAAGATACCCTACGTCTTCGGTGGCGAAATCTATCCTGCGAAAATCATCATCTGATAATTCCTGCAAAACACGCCATGTTGCACCGTCATCATCAGAAACATTCAGGGCTCTCGTTGTGCCAGAATCATCGCTATGTGCCAAAAATATTTTTCCGGTTTGAGATCGTTCGACACTCCTGATGTGTCCAAGGCCATAATTTTCGAAAACGCGGTCCCACGTCAATCCACCATCTTTGGTTTGAAACAAAAGGGCTGCGTTACCGCCGTATATAAAGCCATTTGTAGCGTCGAAAAATTCGATTCCTTCTATAGACGAACCACTCACGCCGGGAATTACTTGCCAGGTTAAGCCTCCATCCGAGGTTTTAAATGCCTCCTGAAAAGTGGTTAAGAATCCGACATTATTATTAAGGAATGATAGAGATGTGAACAGCGGGCTCCAAGACGTCGATGGGACACTTAGCGTCGCCCAGGTTTCTCCTCCGTCTGTGGTCCTGACAATATTTCGCCCGTCCTGGATGGCGATACCGATCTTATTATCAAAAAACCACGGATGATTAAATGAACCATAACCGGAAGAGATCTTTTGCTCCCAATGTTGACCTCCGTCGGTTGTATAAATTATTTCTCCATCACCACCGGTAAGGAAGCCTTCCGATTCGGTGAAAAAATACCCGGTGCGCGGTGAGTCAAAATACTGAGTTGATGGCGTTGGCAATTGGACCTCAAACCAGTTAGCACCATGATCGACCGATTTCAGAAATACATAATCGCCAAGGATATAACCTGTGTTATTTTTAAAAAAAACACGTCTCAGATATCCCCAATTACCTGTGTCAATAAATTCCCATGAAATACCTTCATCTTGCGATCGAAGAATTCTTCCCTCCAGGGTAAGAGCGAATAGCTCACCGAGCGAATTGAATTCCAGGTCTGTGAATAAATAGCTAAGGGATTCAAATTCTGGTGTGCACGTAATTGGTAGAGGAGGCGTGGGGGAATCACTGACATCAATCGAAAAGGCATCTTCGCGGGTCAGCGCACCAGACGTCGCTTTTACCCTGACGGTGTAAACGTTTTTTACGGCCTGTTTAAAAGATAGTTTGGCTTTGAGCAGGCTTCCTTCTATAAAAAATTTATCGTTATCCTCATCCCCCTTGCCAACGACGAGCTCAAATAATGGGACTTCTGCAAACGCAGGGACGGTTAAATTTCCCACTACACTAGGCGCAGTCAGATGCGACGAAATTTGATTGTTGCTGAGTAAAATGATATACTCGCTCTTTCGGGATGCGTAAAGGATCTTAGTCAAGCCTGTATCAGGAAGGCTGCACAATTCTTTTTCGGGGGGATATTGATTTCGATATACGTTCAGCGTAAAGATTGGCTCGTCCTCATCGTTCGAAAAAATAGAAAGTTGTGCTTGCTTTGGGCCACCAGGCACGGGGTTGTAAAATACATCGATGTTAATACTTTCCCCCGGATCGAGATATTCCGGCAGCGCGCCTTTTAGAAAAAATTCGGTACCCGTTACCTGTATCCTGGAAAAGGAAAGTTCTTTATGCCCGGTATTGTTAATAATGATGGTCTGTTTGACACAATCCTCTCTGCCATAGAGCGATAAAGATCCTCCGTTTTCAAACACGGTAGTGTTATAGTCCCATCCGACATTAATATCAGGCGCTGGCGAATTATTCCAGAGGATTTTCAATCCAGTATTACTGTCGTGAGTAACGAA
Organism: Chryseolinea sp.; assembly: GCA_035641895.1. GTDB lineage: Bacteria > Bacteroidota > Bacteroidia > Cytophagales > Cyclobacteriaceae > Chryseolinea. Next base: position 4,109 of record DASQTN010000228.1, read on the forward strand.
AAATACCGATCCCTCCGCGTCGGTGAGTAGGTGTGGGAATGAACTTTGATTAGGATGTAGATCAGCCCACAATGCCGTTCCTTCTGTCGTTCCATCAGAACGCCACAACTCACCTTCGTTTTCAAGGCCGCCGCAAAACCAAAGTTTGCCGCCGGAAACGACAGGCAAGTTAAGATCGTGAATATGAGCGAAAGATCGAAGGATCTTTGCGTCGTGTACTTTTATCGTTCCTGCTACTGTACCGTCAGAGCGCCATAACGAATTGGCCGATGATGTACCTCCTTTAAAAAACAGGTAATTGCCATCGGTGACGAAATGATCAGCATAACCGTAACCGTCAGTCGATCTAAACGTAAACTCTCGCAGCCTTATTGTTCCATCCACCGACCCATCAGATACCCAAAGCTCATCAGCATTTGAGTCCATATTATCACTTTTTCGAAAAGTAAAGAAGACCTTTCCACCCACAGGGGTAACGTTGTGAATTCCGGTACGGCTGCCAGAATACAGTGGTTTGAATGATTTCAGTAATATCCAATTTTCGCCTTTATCATATACCCACATTTTGTATTCGTCATCGGTTGTCCGACGGATAACATATAAATCATCCCCTACGGCGTGCATGGAATGGAAAGACGTTGTTCCTGCCTCCGGAAATTGTATCGTAGTGATGGTCGTGCCATCGGTTCGCTTTAGCGCGGTGTTACTTAAATAATATAGGTAATCACCGGCTACACTTGCAAAACTCTTTGCGGCACCTGGCCCGTCATCCACGGATATTGTTCCAGCCTCCG
>DASQTN010000229.1:0-3133 GCA_035641895.1 Chryseolinea sp.
TTATCCTTTCCTGTAATAAATCGAATCCTCCGGCCGAACATTCTCCCGAAACTTCATTGAAAGATCTCAAGGTTCATGAAGGCTTGGAGGTAACGCTTTTCGCTTCCGAACCTATGTTTTCAAATCCAACGAACATCGCCATTGACGAGCGAGGGCGGGTGTGGGTATGCGAAGCGTATAATTATCGTAATCAATACAATCCTAAAAATCCGGTCAAACCAGAAGGCGACCGGATAATGATTCTAGAAGACACCGACGGCGATGGCAAAGCCGATAAAAGTAAAATATTCTACCAGGGTACAGATGTAAATTCAGCATTGGGAATTTCGTTGGTAGGTAACAAAGTTATTGTTTCGTGTAGTCCCAACGTTTTCGTTTTTACAGATGAAAATGGCGACGATGTGCCGGATAAAAAAGAAGTATTCTTCCAAGGAATTCATGGCACACAACACGATCATGGGATGCACACTTTTGTGTTTGGACCAGATGGCCGAATGTATTTCAATTTCGGCAACGAAGGAAAATCACTTCTCACGCCCGCGGGCGACACAGTAGTTGATGTTCACAATCACAAAGTGGTGACCAACGGAAAGCCTTTCAGGCAAGGCCTGGTACTGCGATCAAATGTCGACGGTAGCAAGGTTGAAGTCTTGGGAAGTAATTTTAGAAACAATTATGAAGTCGCTGTAGATCCGTTTGGTACGATGTGGCAATCAGATAACGACGATGATGGAAACAAGGGCACTCGTATTAACTACGTCATGGAATTTGGCAATTATGGATATCAAGATGAAATGACGGGGGCAGGGTGGCGTGCACGCCGAACGAATATTGAAAAGGAAATTCCTCTCCGTCATTGGCATTTGAATGATCCCGGTGTGGTTCCAAACGTCTTACAAACCGGCGGAGGTTCTCCTTCAGGGTTAACGGTCTACGAAGGCGAGATGCTTCCGGCAAAATTTTATGGTCAGATGATCCATGCCGAACCGGGGAATAACGTGGTACGGTCTTACCCTGTTGAAACTGACGGCGCTGGATATAAAGCAACCATTGTCAATATTTTGGAAGCGCAAAAGGACCAGTGGTTTCGACCTATTGATGTAGCGATCGCTCCCGATGGATCGTTGTTTGTCGCTGACTGGTATGACCCAGGCGTGGGCGGCCATCAGGTAGGGGATGTAGACCGCGGCAGGATCTATCGCATCGCACCACCCAAGGCAAAATATGAAATCACCAGGATTGATGTTACCTCCATTGACGGAGCGATCGCTGCATTGCTAAACCCCAACCAATCGAATCGTATTCTTGGATGGACTACGCTGGCATCTATGGGTGACAAGGCTGAAGAGGCTTTGAAAAAAGTCTGGGACTCGTCGAACCCGCGGCATCGGGCGCAAGCTTTTTGGCTGTTGATAAAGCTTCAGAATAAAAGCGATGGATACCTAGCCCAGGCGTTATCCGATCAGGATCCAAACATTCGAATTACGGCAATTCGTGGCGCCAGATACCTTAACAAAGACATTATTTCGGTAGTCGAAAAACTAGTTAAGGATCCTTCGCCACAGGTACGTCGCGAACTCGCGATCGCCCTTCGAGGTAACGACGCAAAAGAAGCTGCCCAACTATGGACGCAGCTTGCACAACAATACGACGGCAAAGATCGATGGTACTTAGAAGCCCTGGGAATCAGCGCTTCAGGCAATTGGGACTTATATTTCGATACCTGGAAAAGTGCTGTTGGTGACCAGTGGAAGACTCCGGCCAATATTGACATTGTATGGCGAAGCAGAAGCAAATCAGCCATTCCGCTTTTGGCCGAACTGATTAAATCAGCGGATGACCAGGCGATGCTCAAATACTACCGTGCTTTTGATTTTCACACAGACCCTTCAAAGCAGGCTACGCTTGCCGCCCTTGTCGAGCAAACGACCGGTGACAAAGTTTTGTATTCTTTAAAACACATGGATCCCGCAAAACTAAAAATGACGCCAGCGGTAAGAACAGCACTCAACAAAGTGCTTGAAGAACAAAAAGGTAAGATTCCTTTTGTTGAACTTATTACCTCTTTTAAGCTGCAGGATCGCGCTCAAGATTTATTGCAGCTGGCTGTTCAGTATCCAGACAGCACTGTTGGAAAAGAGTCAGCCAAAACGCTGCTGGATTGGAATAAAATGGACCTCATTCGTTCTGCCTTGAATTCAGCGGACAACGATCGCGCTCAGGCAATGATAAAGTCGCTTTGGCCGCAGATGTATAATCTAAAAACCATCTCCATCATGGAAGATATAATGATGGATACGACAAAAAATATTGAGTTAAGGAAACTTGCCGTAAAAACATTTGGCGGACCGTGGCAGGCGGAGGATCGTTTACTACTTCTGGCGAAAGACAATAAAATTCCTGCCGAACTTCATACAGCCGCCGGAGGTGTGTTTCAAACGGCGTGGCGCGCACAATTACGCGACGAGGCAGCAAAATACCTGAAGCTTCCCGGAAGCAAGGGAGGATCGTCGCTACCACCAGTATCTGTTCTTGCAGAAAAAACGGGCGACGCCGTAAAAGGAAAAACAGCATTTCAATCGATGTGTAGCAATTGCCACCAAGTGAGCGGCGAAGGAGTTAATTTTGGACCTGATTTAAGCGAGATCGGTTCCAAGCTTTCGAAAGAAGCGCTGTACACATCTATTCTTTTTCCTGATCAAGGCATCAGCTTTGGATTCGAAGGTTACCGCATTCAGCTCAACGATGGGTCTACCGCTATTGGAAAAATTGTGTCGGAGACCGCCGATAAGATTGACATCCAGTATATGAGCAATCAGCAAGCAATTGACAAGGAAAAAGTAACGTCACGAGTGAAATTAGAAAACTCATTAATGCCCTCTGAACTTCAGTCGTCCATGAGCGAGCAAGAACTTATTGATCTGGTATCTTATTTAGAAACTTTAAGAAAGAACGAAAGTATTTCGAAAAATTAGATGATGAAAAACCAGGCCACTCGTTGAGTGGCCTGGTTGATTCTTAGTTCTTTTTCTTTAGAAAATTTTGAATCTTCTTTTTGGCTTCGTCCTCCAGTTGCTTTTGAGCGTCTTCTGTTGCCGTCTTGTTTGCAGTAGCAGTTGTATCGGTCGGGGTG
>DASQTN010000230.1:0-3191 GCA_035641895.1 Chryseolinea sp.
CAATCTTTTCAGCAGCGGGAGGATACTTGTCGACGAGCTCAGTGAATCCTGCAACTTTAATTGGATCGAGTGCATTATTCTCCGAGTCCCTAATGTCATAATGCAAATGAGGTCCTCCGGACGATCCTGAATTTCCGGATAATCCAATGGTGTCGCCACGGCTTACAGTAAACTCGTCCGGTTTAAAATATAGATCGATCTCACCAGATTTCAAGCGATATTGTTCCTCTAAGATGTGATTCGCGATTTGTCCTTCAAACTTGTCAAGGTGTGCGTATAGTGTCGTATTTCCATCCGGGTGTGTAATATAAATTACATTTCCGTAGCCCACGCCGCTGGAAGTAATTCGGGAAATATATCCGCTCTTGGAAGCACGCACGGGCATACCAATCATATTGTTGGTGCGTATGTCGATACCGGAATGAAAATGCGTTGTTCGCAATTCTCCCATGGTTCCAGCCAGGGATCCCGGTTGGCCTGGATAAACGGGATAAAGATATGTCTCATCCGCAGGAAACTTCTCTTCAGGTTTGCTGAATTGAGCCTGCGACAATGTAGGCGTGATCGTAAAAAATAAAAATACGACCTTACTTAACTTCAAACTCCAGTAATTTTTCATTCTCAATACTTGCTGATAAGACGTCGCCAACCTTGATCGGGCCTACACCTTTCGGTGTTCCCGTAAAAATTAAATCACCGGTGCGCAGCGTAAAAAATTTTGATAGGTACGAAATTATATAATCAAAACTAAAAAGCATAAAACTTGTATTGCCTTGTTGTTTTAATTCTCCATTGACTGTTAAACTGAAATTAATATTCTTTAAATCCTTGAATTCGTTAACAGGAATAAACTTGTCGGAAACAGGCGCAGAGCCGTTAAATCCTTTTGCAATATCCCATGGCAGTCCCTTTTCTTTAGCCTTTTGCTGCAAATCACGTGCAGTAAAATCTACACCGATTCCGATAGCATCGACATACTTTTGGGCAAATTTTTCATCGATGTTTTTTCCTTCTTTGCTGATTCGAAGCACAAGTTCACCTTCGTAATGAACATCGCTGGAAAAAGATGGATAATAAAAGGGTGCATTGTTTCGAAGTACGGCTGTATCGGGCTTTGTAAAAATTACGGGTTCATCTGGTCGCTCATTGCTTAATTCCTTGATGTGTTCCGCATAATTCCGACCGATAGCAAAGATCCTCATAGATGATGAATTTAACTTTAAATAAAACTCATAACATGCTCACAATCAAAACCGAATATCAAATATTTAGGATAACAGCCCCTAAATTTTTGATTGATTCTTGCTGTTTTGAATTTCTTCCATGCTCTGAGTTTCAGGTACAAAAGTTCTAGCAAAGGTAGGGCATTTTATGGTCACGGAATGTTCCCCTTTATCATCTATTAGTTTAATGATCCCTTTGGGTTGTTCAACGTCATCTACTTTCGTTGTTTTGGCATGCGAACCGGATACCGGTATCACTTCGATGTGATATATAGTTTCCTGATACCTGTAACGAAGCTTAAAGGATGGCCATTCCGCAGGAATACACGGTTCGAACCACATTTCATCGCCGCGCCGGTTAAGGCCCAGAAAAGATTCCAAAATTAATTGGTACATCCACCCGGCAGATCCCGTATACCATGTCCAACCGCCACGGCCAGTATGAGGATGAACGCCGTAAACGTCGGCAGCCATAACATACGGCTCAACTTTATAAACCGACACATCCTCCATTGATTTTCCATGGTTGATAGGGTTGATCATGCTGAGCAGCTCCCATGTGTGTTTTTGATCGCCTAATTTTGCAAACGCCATCACCATCCAAATGGCTGCGTGTGTGTATTGGCCTCCATTTTCTCTGACACCGGGCACATATCCTTTAATGTATCCGGGATCGAGATCGCCGGAATCGAAAGGAGGTTCTAACAGCTGAATGAGTCCCTTATCGCGATTGATCAGGTATTGATTAACAGACTTCATAGCCATTTGAGTCCGTTCTGGTTGACCTGCTTTTGATATGATCGACCAGCTTTGAGCGATTGAGTCAATCATACATTCTGTATTTTCCGACGAACCGAGTGGGGTACCGTCATCAAAATAGGCACGTCGATACCATTTGCCATCCCACGCATGTGCATTGATGTCCTTTTTTAATTGTGCAGCCGTTTTATTTAGGTGATCAACAAATGCCATATCGTTATGATGTTCTGCTATCGGCACAAAGCGCATTAGAACATCATATAAGAAGAAGCCTAGCCAAACACTTTCGCCTTGCCCATGTATTCCAACCATGTTCATCCCATCGTTCCAATCTCCCGCGCCCATGAGTGGCAGACCATGCTTGCCAAAGCGAAGGCCATGGTGAATTGCCCGTTTACAGTGATCATACAAGGTTGCCCTCATCTCCGAGACGATTGGCAGATCATAATACGATTCTTCGTTGGCATTCAACAGACGACCTTCAATAAAAGGAACAACTTCGTCTAGAATTTTCGTGTCACCGGTACAAGTAACGTATCGGCTGGTGACATATGGCAGCCAGATAAAGTCGTCGGAACATGCTGTTCGTACACCTCGTCCCAATGGAGGGTGCCACCAATGTTGAACATCGCCTTCCCTAAATTGTCGTGAGGCGGCCAGTAAGATTTGTTCCCGTGTCATTTGCGGTTCGGCGTGCATCAAGGCAACAACATCCTGAAGCTGATCACGGAAACCGAAAGCACCACCTGATTGGTAAAATCCACTTCGTCCCCACAGCCTGCAAGCCAGCACCTGGTAGACCAACCATCCGTTTGTCAGGACATTTAAAGACGAATCGGGTGTTTCGATTTGAATGGCACCGAGCGTTTGGTTCCAGAAGGAATGAACTTTCTCAAGTGCCTGTGCTGCCGCTTTGTTCCCCCGAAATTGCTTTATAGTTTGTTCAATCTCAAACCGGTCTCTTCCGGCCCCCATTCTGAAGATAACTTCCTTTACACCGCCATCCTCAAGGTCGAACGAGACTTGTATGGCAGCGCATGGATCGAAACCTGCTCCCCATCTGCCGGAAAGTTTTGTTCTTCTCATAGCGTCCGGATCGCTCAAAGTTCCATTGCGTCCAATGAATTCGGCGCGATCGGTGGTAATGCTTGATTGAGGTTCATCGACATCAAAAAATGCGAAACGATTGGGAAACTCTGTATTGTAAGC
>DASQTN010000231.1:0-3275 GCA_035641895.1 Chryseolinea sp.
AAATTTGGCGCCATTACAAGAGCATAAAGGACTTCGAATACTTAACATCAGTAACACAGCCGTCGGCGATATTGCCGTTCTGCGTCAATTTGACAATCTCACAACGCTGAAAGCCGATCAAAGTAAAATTCAAACCCTGGAACCCCTAATGGGACTGCGAAACTTGAAAAAGGTTTTTGTGGACGAAACGGGTATTCAAAATAGTCATGTGCAGAATTTTCTGGACAGACATCCTGAATCTTTGGTTGTATACAAAACCGATACCTTGATAACCTGGTGGAATGAGCTTTCAGAAAATTGGAAAACGGTGTTTAAAGATCAAGTACCGATTAACGATAAGTCAAATCGCGAAGATCTTCATAGACTTATCGAGTTGGAGGCAATTCAATTGAAGGACGTCGCCGTTGATGAGATTTCATCTCTGGGCGTTTTTATCCGGTTAAAAAGTTTGCAATTTTCCGGGACTGCGCTATCCGACATCTCGCCTTTGGTAAACCTGCCGACTGTTAAAAAACTGTACATCACCAACAGCCCGATCCGTAACCTTTCTCCTATAGCCCAGCTAAATGAATTAGTGGATTTAGATATCTCGAATACACCGGTTGAGGATCTTAAGCCTTTGGAGAATTTACAAAACCTCAAAACGCTCAATTGTTCAGGGACACAAATCGCGAGTCTGAGTTCTCTTCAGAATCTGTCATTGGAATCTCTTGACTGTTCGAATACGAATGTTAAAAAATTAGAACCTCTGTTTGGCCTCCCCTTAAAGACACTCAAGTGTTATAATACAAGAGTGTCTAGTAAGGAGGTTGATAAGTTTAAAAGCAAGGTTCCGAAATGCAATGTGATCTATTACAGGTGACGAAGCCTACTCCATGGTGAATACCCATGCTTCCTTGAACAAATTCTTCCAGCGATACTCGTTTCTCATCTTTTTAGCTTCTTCAACATCGTAAGTCGAGAAGATATAGACGTAGTAAAATTTGTTCTTTGGATTCAAGGCAACATTTACATCATAGCCTTCTTTAACTAACTGCTTTGTGAATTTTGTTGAATGGTCCATCATGCTGAACACTGCGACAACTACATAGTGTCCTTTTGCAATAGTGAATGATTTCGCCGGTCTGCCTGCAGGAATAACTTCCTCAGTTTTGGCAACTTCTTTCTTGTTGATTTTTACTGCTTCAGGATTTGCTTTGGCTACATTTTCTGCAGGTGCATTCTTGGCGATTTCAGAGGCGTTATTCTTAGCCGGAGTCTTCTTTGTTTCTTCTGAAGGTGCATTTTTTGCAATCACCACTGCTTCTTCGTCGCCGGTCTTAGCATCGTCTTCCTGGTGAGCATCTGCGTCGGTGACCTCGTTAGCAGTGCGTTCGTAAATTTTTGGTTTGGGTTTGGTATTCTTAGCAAGAATCGGTGCTTTCTTCTTTCCAAACTTTAATGTTAAATGAAGTTCATGTGCACTTGTCGATGTTACACCCGACTTAAAAGGAGGGAATTCATAGCTGTAGTTAACTCGAAATTTATCTTTCAAATTCATTCCAAGGAACAGAGCGAGCCCGTTATTTTGATTGTAACCAGCACCAGTCCAAACCTTGTCCTTAAAATATACTACCGATGCGGCTTCCCATGCATCCTGTAATCCATCGGCACTCTGACGATAAAGGACGTACGGCTCAATTGCAAAGTTCTCCATGATTCCCACGTTAAATCTATAGCTAGCCGAGTAAAGGCGATTTCTTAGATTCGAAAATGCGAACTTGCTGAAGGTATCATGATTGAACGAGTTCGAACTAAAGAGCTCAGTAAATGCAAACCCAAGCTTTAGTCCTGAGTGCGAATAAACAACACCAACATTTCCATCTACATAAAAATTATTATTGGAAGCGTTTGCAATCGCGGGATCATTGGTGTTCAATTCCTCAGCGTCCAGGTCGATAGAGTTCATACCCACTCCGCCGGAAAGGCCGAAGCGAAGTGATTGATTCTCAGCGATGGGAACTATATAGCCGAATGTGGCCATGAATGTATTATTACGAAGCAACACTTGTTTATCGGATGCGATATTAAAACCGATTGCCACCCGATTGTTGGTGGGTAGTTGAAGATTAAGTCCTGTTATTACAGGCGAGTCTTTGAAACCCATCCATTGTTGTCTATAGGAAAGGTTTAACTCTGCTTGATTATTTATTCCAACGTATGCGGGATTAAAGAGGTATGGATTGGCGAAAAATTGTCTGTAGGGTCTGTGACCAGGAGTCTGAGCGTGGAGGGCGCTCAATAGCCCTAAGGTTACAATAGAGGAGGTTAAGAGTCTTTTTATCATGTCTTGAAAAATATTAGCGAATTATTATCCCATTCATTTTAAATTTCATTTGAGTTCTCCTTGGTTAGCGTGGAGAAATAAAAACTGAATTAAAAATTATCGGATAGTAAAACTGAACTGGGCGCAACATCAAAAAGTGTTGATCTTCTTAAGTGTATGTCTTTCGAAAGAATCTTCTTAAAAGATGAATGCAATATGGGGGGTTGAGGAGCGTTCCCGAAAATGCTTTCGGTGAAGTACCGTATTTGGAGATAAAAGCTTTAATAAACAGATGACGAAAAAATAAAAAATGAAGTGAATTTTAATTTGGAATTTTGAAATGAACATTTTTTGAAAGGTAACCGGCAGCAGTGAAAAAAAATTAAAAAAAACTACAACGATTGAAATCAGGAATCCGCCTTTAAAGTGGCCGAACCTCATAAGGTTGCTCAAAAAGAATTTTTATTTGAAACCTGAAATTGTCAATATTTCGTCCTTGTGTATAAAGGTCATGAGCAATATCATCCCGGAAGGAAAACCAAAGTCATTGTATAGCGTCTAACAACCTGGTTAATTCGATGTTTTATTACAAAAGGCATTGAAACACCTAAAACAGCATTATTTCGATCCTAATCTTATCTTATGAAAAAAACACTCTTGCTGATTAGCTATAATTTTCATCCAGAGCCGACAGGCATAGGTAAATATAATGGTGAAATGATTTCCTGGTTCGTATCTCAGGGATATGATTGCACCGTTGTAACCTCGTATCCCTATTATCCGCATTGGAAAGTTCAGGAGCCTTACTTTAAAAGAAGGTTTTTGTACACTGTGGAGAAGTCGACGGACACCAAGTCTGGAGGTTCACTTAAAATTTACCGATGCCCGCAATACGTTCCCTCTAAGCCCTCGGGGTTGAAGAGAGTAGTTTTGGATCTAACCTTCTTTATGTCAGCCACGCTGCCTTTGT
>DASQTN010000232.1:0-2746 GCA_035641895.1 Chryseolinea sp.
CAATCTTGAACGGATCACCAGGCATTACGATCGAAAAATTTTTGGGTTCTTCATTCTGTATGATGCTCAGCAATTCTGTATAGAAACAGAGCTGGATGATGGCGGACGTGCGTGTGTTGAGCGAAAGTTTAGTATCCTGCACTTCGTATTGCCAATTACCAAATCGGCTTTTCCCATTGACTCGGATTAATATGTCCGGGTATCCGCCCCATTCATCATGTTCAAGCCGGCCTTGTACAATCACATCAACTCCCGCGGCCATTGCCGTGATTGTCTCTTCAAAAGATTTTTTTACACTATCAGTGGAAGTGAGATTCTTAGCTCGCAAATAATCGACATAGGCTTCCTCATGCTCTGCGCCTCGCTGAATCAGTGCATCAAGAACGGGATCCTGGTAACGGGGAATGTGTTTGCCCTCTAACGCATATTGCATTGCCAGTCGTGTCGCATGCTTACATGATAGATAAGTGGACACGTCAGACGCAAAGAAAAAATATTGGCCGTCGCTGTACCTCATAACTAACTTAGAGTGGCTTGAAAGTTAAAATTAAAATACTATGGATATTTGACAATTTATGACAATTCCATCGAGCTAAGACAACTGTATCGTAGTGCCCCTCGTGGATAGCCTTTAAGTAATTATTAAAGTCTAAATAATGCTTTTAAAATTGAAACGCTTTTTTGTCAGTAGAAATTATATCGGTTCATGCTAGAAGATCTTTCGCGATAGGAAAAAAATCAAGGCCGGTATCCCATAATCCTCTTCTACACTCTAAACTAATTTTTAGTTATAGTAGTTTCCCAAAGGAACAGATAAAAGATGTAGGCCATGAAGTGTCTTGCATTTTGACCTAATAAAACAGTCGTGTGTCCTTAAACGTTGGTCACATGGTGGTAGCAAGAGCGTTCGAGGTATCCAGATCTTAATTCGTGTGTAGTTTAACGATTTAAATCAATCCCTAATGAAACATCTATTAAAGAAATATGTTGTTGTTTACAACTGAATGATCATACTCTTCACTTTATATTTATTTAAATTTCGCTTTAACTGACAAAACAGATTCCCCGGATGAAAACTCTAATTTTTATTATAATTGCTGGAAGTAGCATATCATTGATTCCCTGTATATCGAAGGCGCAACAAACAAGCAATACTGCCTCGGTGGAGACAAAGAAACCGAACGCAGATTATAAGCCAGCGTTTGAAGGTCAGACACGCATTGGCGCGACTGTCACAAAAACACCTTACGACAGTAAAGTATTAACTAGTGATTTAAAACGGCCTTGGGGAATTGCATCACTGCCAGACGGTAGGTTTATCGTCACCGAAAAGGAAGGAACAATGAAAATTGTCTCAGCGTCAGGAGCGGTCGGCGAAGCTCTTACCGGTGTTCCCAAAGTAAGCAGTGAAGGGCAGGGTGGATTGCTGGGTATTTGCCTTGACCCGGCTTTTAATAGTAATCGAATGGTATATTGGTCATTTTCCGAGCCCCTTGACGAAGGAAATCTAACCTCTGTTGCGAAGGGAAAATTATCGGCAGACGAAAAAAGTCTGGAAAATGTTACCGTGATCTATCGGGCAACACCTGTTTATAAAGGTACACTACACTTTGGAGGAAGGGTTTTATTTTCAAAAGATGGAAATTTGTTTGTAACGACCGGCGAACGTTCTGATCAGGTTACGCGTCCTCAAGCCCAGGATCTTAACTCCGGACTGGGCAAGATTATTCGCATCACTACAGACGGCAAGCCTGCAAACGGTAATCCTTTTGGGGGGAAAGACAACGCACGGCCTGAATTGTATTCGTATGGCCATCGTAACGTACAGGGTATTGCTTTCCATCCGACAACGGGTGATTTATGGGAAACTGAATTTGGTCCAAGAGGCGGCGATGAGCTTAATCGAGTAGAGGCCGGCAAAAATTATGGGTGGCCGACTATCACATATGGAATTGAATATCGTGGTGACAAAATCGGAGATGCTATTCAGCAAAAAGATGGATTGGAGCAGCCCGTTTATTATTGGGATCCTGTTATTTCACCAAGCGGCATCACGTTTTATGATGGCACTGGAATCGCGGAATGGAAAAACAATTTATTCATCAGTGCGCTCAGTGGTATGCATATTTGTCGAATTGTGATTGAAAATAACAAAGTAGTTGGCGAGGAAAGACTTCTGACAAGCGAGAAACAACGTTTCAGAGACATCACTCAAGGAACAGACGGAGCATTATATGCGATCACAGATCAGGGAAGACTCTATCGAATAGGTAAAAAATAACGGGTTGTTGTTAAGGGAACCGAGTTGCTATACCCGGTTTGTTCAGGTGCGCTATTTACTTATAAAAGCAAGTAGCTTGATGGAAGTGTAGATTAAGGCGATCAGTTTACCAAGCGAATTGTATTCGTGCAATGGAATTGGCCCGGAGCTGAAAGACACATCTTAAGTGTTTTTTAGTGAGTTTTTCACACCAGCTCAATAGCAACGTCAACAAAGCGGCATAGTCAGATTTATCCAGCCTACTCATTTCTTAAACTATCTACCGGATTGGCTACTGCTGCCTTTACGGATTGCCAGCTTACCGTTACCAGGGCCATCACAATGACCGCCAACCCTGCTAACAGAAATACTTCAGCGCCGATTTCAATGCGATCGGGAAAATTTTGTAACCATTGATTCGTCATGTACCAGGTGACGGGAGTTGCGATCACGAAACCAATAAATACTAGCTTGAGAAAATCCTTG
>DASQTN010000233.1:0-4492 GCA_035641895.1 Chryseolinea sp.
TGTGTCAAAGTTGCGGTAGTTGGCCTCAAAACATTAAAGAGTTGATGTGGTTTGTACTATGAGCGGAATTCGTCGCTCACAAATACTTCAAAAAACTTCTATTCTATTTATGGAGACCATCAGAATTTCACCCGACGAAGAAATAACTTATAAAGATTTTAAGGACGGAAACTCGGTACAAGTGCGGGTTACGGTCGGCCCATCAGATAAGGATGAATATTTGAAAGGAAAGACTGTAAGAGTCGTGCACGGAGATTTTGAAGGTAAAGGAAAAATTGTTTCCGAGCCGTTGATAATCGGACATCCTTTGGAGGGCGAAAACTTAACCATTTCACTTATTGTTGAAAAGGTCTGATTGCCAACAGCCGGACTATTTTTCAAATTTTAAGATCTCTAAAACGTTCGATTTATTCCGTTGGTAGAACGCATATGTAAACGTCGGCTGATGTAAATATCCTCTATAGACAAATCGTACTTTGTTCTTTAGTAAACGATTTTCATGGTCGTCGATAACTTGTCTCAGCAAGGGCGTTTTATAAGTAGCGGTATAATCATCCCCAGATGTTGAAACGTAATAAAAATATACACAGGAGTATTCGCCTTCCGATAATTCTGATATTAACAGCGACGTCGCTGTTAATGCGATGGACAACACGTTCGTAATCCCTGTGAAAGTGATCATTTGATCACCATAATCACCAATCGTTAGCAGCCGTTTCTGGCCGGCCAAGGAATCAACAATAATAAAAGTTCCTAAAATTCGCTTGACTACGTCTGCATTTTTAACATCTTTTTCGGTTTTATGGTATTTTCCAATCCTGGCATACGTTGAGTCTCTGCCAGGTTCATTGCCACGCTGCAATTTTATGGTCTTTATCTTTTTACCGCTTTCAAAATTAAATTGATCTACCTTGAGTTCCTTTTCGAGAACAAGCCTGTAAAGGTCACCGTTTAATATCGCCGAGGTAAACGTTGACTTTGATGTTTCAAAAAAAGTTCTGATGGACGATGTCTTATGCTGGAGGTCCAACCGGACAACCGTTGTTCTAAATATTGTTGAAGGGTGTTGCTCAAATGTGTCATATCGACCAATGGGTTCGTCAGCGACGAGCCAAATCGAATTTTTATCTTTAATTAGTTTGACCAGCGCACTTGCTTCTTGCGGTGTAGTCGGAATAGATGCATCAAAAAAAGAAACGTTTTCTTTCTTGTTGTTTCCGATATCAAAGGATATTGGAAAGCTTATTTCATTGATCATCGACCCGTCGCGGACACGGAGAAGTCTTAACTTAAATTCATTTTTAAGTGCGCACAACGCAAAAAGGTCGCCGTCTTCGATATACGTGCCATATATCTTTCCTCGGATCTCGATCGTTTCGCTGAAGGATCTTGTTGTCCCAATAGAATCCACAACCAGGCAACGAATGACAGCCCGCTTTGATATCTCATCCACGTAATAGAAAAACGTTTTATTGCCACGACGGACACCGGCTATCATCGGCTTGTCTCCGATAATTTTCAAATCCAATGCTGTTTTCTTTCCATTTGGATGGATGAAATACGAGTGTATACTTGGACTTGTCGTCGCCGATGAAAACACGGCAGATAAAAAAATATCTTCATCTATCAGCATTCCCCGAATTTCTTCCACGTTCCCTGGCAAGGCCACGTTGGCGATCGGGGTCTGAGCGTAGGACGATGGAAAAAATACTTTCGTGAAGGCAAGTAGTAGGAGTAAGTCGCGACAAAACGGTTTCATTGATTAGCTAATGATGTACGGAATTAAAGATATAAAAATTATAAGATTCCATGAGGTAGAGGTCGTTGACGGTGGCGCGGAGGTAGATGTAACGAAGCGGTGCTAAACCCGCGGTACCGTTTTTTGTGGGATTATTTACAATTCCATCGTCTAGGATGTTGTCACTTTCCCTAGAAGTTTCAGGTACCTCTAGTGTCTGTTTGACATTGCCATACAATTTCCTTTATTTGCTTAACAAAATATAAGGATATAAGATCAGGATTGCAGGATTAAAGGATAGGCAGGATGGATTCTTTAGTAAGCAAAGTAGTCGATTGATCAAATTAATTGCAGCATGATGCAAATCGAAGATCCGCACGCACATATTCCGCCGACGTCGACACTTCGGGTGCTTAGGTGGTTTTGTCCATCTCACATGTACGAAGAGATTGAGGGTGATCTCATTCAGAAATTTCACAGGGATGTTAAAAAGCTGGGAGTCGAAGCCGCCAATCGAAGATTGCTTTGGAATACCATTCGTTTTTTCCGTCCGGGAATTCTATTAAGGAATAAATTTTCACTGCACATTATCCAATATTATATGCTACGGAACTATATAAAAATTGCTTTCAGAAATTTCTTGAAGCAGAAGTCGTACACTTTATTGAACGTGATAGGTCTCTCTGCAGGAATGGCTGCGAGCCTGTTGATTATACAGTATGTAAAATACGAGCGTAGTTTTGATACTTTTCACTCCCGTGCCGAGGACATTTATCGAATTCAATATAACGGTTGGCAAAATGGTAAATTAAATTTTGAAAGTGCCGTGGCCGTTCCTGCTGTGGGCCCGGCGTTAAAGAATAATTTTCCGGAAGTCGAAGCCTATACGAGATTTCTTCCCGTCAAAGGCATGGTTTCCTATGAAAAAGCAGGTGAGGAACCGAGAACTTTTCGAGAGGAAAGAGCACAATACGCCGACACATCATTATTCAAAGTTTTTGATTTTAAACTCCTTCAAGGTAATGTGCAGCAATGCCTGGTTGGTACGCATAAGGTCATCATCTCAGAAAGTACGGTGCGGAAATATTTTGGCAATGACGAGCCCATTGGAAAAATCCTGCGCGTGAATGGCAATGACTTGACACTGGAAGTCACCGGTGTTTTTCAGGATGTGCCTGAGAATTCACACATTAAATTTGATTTTCTGATCTCTTATGAAACGATCAATGCATTAAGTAAAAATGAGTCTGAAACTTCCTGGGGATGGTATGACTTCTATACTTTCGTTTTATTAAAGCCAGGTACAGATGTAGGGGCACTTCAAAAGAAGTGGGATGAATACCTTTTGAGTGCAAGAGGTGAGGAGTGGACAAAAAACAACCGAAAACAAGAATTTATCCTTCGTCCACTAACAGGCATCCACCTTTATTCTAACTTATTGTACGAAACGTCTCCGCGTGAACTTCGTGATGGTGATTCAGTTTACGCGCTGAGTATTATAGCAATATTTATACTCGTAATTGCATGGGTCAATTATGTAAACCTTGCAACAGCAAGGTCGTTTAATCGCGCCAATGAAGTAGGCGTAAGAAAAGTTGTAGGAGCAGTGAGGACGCAACTGATCAGTCAATTCCTTACGGAGTCAATTATTTTGAATGTGCTCGCCGCCGCGCTTGCCGTCGTCGTCGTACGTCTTTTGTGGTCTTCATTTTCGGAACTTACCGGCTGGAATATTCCACTAGAGTTTTTACTTCAGGCAGATTTTTGGAAGTTGGTACTTCTATTGTTTTTTGTTGGCGCTATACTTTCTGGTTTTTATCCTGCTATTATTCTTTCATCGTTCAAACCCGTTGCGGTACTGAAAGGAAAAGCAATTAAAACGGCCGGTGGCAATTTTCTTAGAAAATCGCTGGTAGTATTTCAGTTCGTAGCATCAGTATTTCTTATCAGCGGTTCGCTGATCGTTTATCAGCAGCTGACCTATATGAAAAACAAAGACTTGGGGATTAGTCTCGATCAAACCCTTGTGCTGAAGCAACCTGGGATAGTGGATTCGTTGTATGAAGGAAATTTTGAAGCATTCAAGACTGAAGTGATGCGAATCCCCGGAGTAAAAGGTATCACCGCTTCTTCCACGGTGCCAGGTGAGGAAAATTACTGGACCAGCGGTATCAGCCGGTTGAGTGGCGGACCTGATGGAACAAATATTGTCACAACGGCGGCGATCGATGAGGAGTTTCTTCCGCAATACAATATTAAGGTTATCGCGGGCCGGAATTTTGATAAAAATTTTCCCGGCGATGATAAGAGAATACTTATCAACCGTTCACTCGCAGAAGAACTGGAGTTTAAGCATCCGGCGGATGCCGTTGGTGCGCTTGTCAAGCATTGGGGAGATACAATCGAAATTGTCGGCGTGGTGGAAGATTTTCATCAGATGTCATTGAAAGCAAAGGTTATCCCACTTGTCATTCACTTGATCCCGGCCGCACAATTCTATTCATTGAAACTTGAAACCGGAAATTACCACCACGTACTTCAAGCGCTTGAACAGCCATGGGAAGAATTCTTTCCGGGCAACCCGATTGATTATTTTTTTCTGGACGAGTTTTTCAATCGCCAATACGAACGCGATGACCGCTTCGGTCATGTATTCACAGTATTTACAATACTGGCAATTTTTATCGCGTCCCTGGGACTGCTTGGTCTTGCCTCATTCATGACCGTCCAGCGGACCCGTGAGATTGGAATTCG
>DASQTN010000234.1:0-4669 GCA_035641895.1 Chryseolinea sp.
GATTATGAAATTATCTCTCAAATTAAATCAGCCTTTCAATTGGCCAAAGAACACGGCCGGGCGAACGGCTACTTAGAAAAGCTTTTTAATTTCGCCCTGCAGGCTTCGAAAGAAGTAAAGGTATGCACCTCTTTCTCGAATGGGGCTGTATCCATAATCTATGCCGCGGCGCAGAAAATTTCAAAGCAAAATAATATTCATAAAGTTGTTGTGCTTGGGGCAGGCAAAGCAGGACAACAGGCTGTTAAATATTTGAAGAAAGTACTGCCCAGTGTTAAGATTACACTCATTAACCGTGATACTGTCAAGTTGAAACCGATCGCATCGACCTTTAAGATACAAAGCGCACCGTTGGAAAATCTGAGAGAAGAACTCAAAGATGCAGACGGGATGATTGTCGTAACCAATGGTAACGAGCCCTTGGTGAACAAAAAACATGTAATTGGGTCACGCATAAAATTCATTTTAGATTTGTCTGTTCCGCAAAATGTAGCCGAAGATGTTTGCACAATGGATCAGGTCGAGTATTACAATATTGATTCAATCTCGACGCTCACCGATGCCAACATTCGGGTACGTTTAGATGAAATACCAAAAGTGAAAGACATTGTAACAAAACATGAAAGAAAGTTTTCTCAATGGTCTGCACGGCATCATTACTTCTCAATGGCCTCGCAGGCTTCTGTCGGCGGAAATTTATTGTCACGCAAGCAGCTCACCGGCTTATTCGATCAATGGCATAAATCTCTTCAATACGATTCAGACTTTATACCTTATTCTGCCAAGGCAAGCGACTCTATTTTATTGGCATTAAAGTCAGCTTATCCCAATATTCAGTTCGCACAATCGACTCACAATCATCCGCCAATTGCATCATGTTGTAGCCCCACTTGTTTCACAAAACGCAGGTGCAGTTGTCACAACGGATAAGCATAAGCTTTCATAAAAAGCTTTATTCAAAGTTTTAAGAAAATGTGAGGTATTCTTTACACAGTAATTCGTTCATGCCAATATTGGTTTGCAGGACCTCAGTATTCCATCACGCTTAAAATAGAAAATGAATTTTGTAACCTGGGCGTTAGCGTGGACTCTAACTAAGTAGTGGTGTATACATGGAAGTCAAAAAAAAATGCAAATTATGAAGTACCTAATTTTGATTGGTCTGATGTCACTGATGATTGTGACGACACTCACGCGATGTGATGATGATGATGATGACGGCCCACCATTGGACAAACCCGTACTTGATCCGGCACTAGTCGAACAGGGTAAGGAAATCTTTAGGTTTGACGCGTTTGGAGACGAAGGTTTTTGGACGGATGTCTTGCACATGGACAAAGCCATTTTAGGAGAAGCTAACGGGGGCTTTGGTTCTGGTGTTAGTCCAGCCACTGCGTTGTCGGTTGGTTTAAAAGTAGATGCTGAAGCGCTACCTGCCAGTTTAGTTACCAGCATCAACGCTGGAGAGGTAGATCTAAACGATCCCGCGACTACAGCTTCCCTACTCCAGCTCGACGCGGTAGTTGGATTGAAAGGAAGCTTTGATACGGACGGTAAACTAAATGCAGTGGGCATAACTTGCGCGCTATGTCACTCCACCGTAGATGATTCATTTGCCCCCGGCATTGGGAAAAGGCTCGATGGATGGGCAAACAGAGACTTGAATGTAGGCGCTATCATATCCCTTACTGATAACGCCCAACCAATCGCCGACCTGCTGAATGTGGATGAAGCAACATTAAGAACTGTGCTGGCTGCATGGGGACCCGGTAAATATGATGCAGTTCTGTTTTTAGATGGAAAAGCGCTACGACCTGATGGAACAATTAAGCCTAACTTAATTCCATCTGCATACGGCATGCAGGGAATAGAACTTACTACTTATACCGGATGGGGTGACGTATCCTACTGGAATAATATGGTGGCCGTAAACGAAATGCATGGTATGGGAAATTTCTCCGATCCCAGAATAAACGATGCTGTTAAGTATCCAGTTGCTACCGAAAATGGTCTCTACAATGTCACGGTCAGCAATGATTTAGTAACGCCTAAATTGCCTGCTTTAAGAGAATATCAATTGTCTCTTGACCCTCCGGTTCCTCCGGAAGGAAGTTACGACCAAGCGTCCGCAGATCTTGGCAAAGCACTATTTAACGGTAAAGCGAACTGTGCAACATGCCACAAGGCTCCTATTTTTGCAGACAATGTTTTGCATACTCCTGAAGAGATGGGTATCGATGACTTTGAATCAAGCAGGTCTCCTACTGGAAAATATCGGACTACTCCATTAAGAGGTTTATTTGCAAGGGCAAAAGGTGGATTCTACCACGATGGTCGCTTTCCTACGCTTGATGATGTTGTCAATCATTACAACGATCATCTCCAATTGGGTTTGACCTCAACCGAAAAAGATAATTTAGTTGAATACCTGAAGTCCATTTAGCATTAATATTCACGTAAACATAAGGGTGCTTTTTCAAAAAGTGCTCTTATGTTTATTACGCGAAATTTTCTCAACCCAGATGAGCTTATCACAGTGCATCCAAGTGAGATAGCGCGACTTCTTACAATGCGATTGATGCTTGTGCTCTTTTTACTTTTTTCGGCGGCAATGGCGGCTAGCACGTTTATTGAAAATGAAGACGATACCTGCTTACAAATTTCCCTTCTTCATTTCCTCAACGGCATAGCTAGCGGCACGTGCGGTAAAGGCCATGAACGTAAGCGAAGGATTCTGATTACCCGTTGAAACCATTGCGGCACCATCTGTTACAAAAACATTCTTACAGTTATGAAACTGATTCCATTTATTCAACATCGATGTCTTCGGATCTTTTCCCATGCGTACACCACCCATCTCATGAATATCCAAGCCAGGTGCCTGGCCCGTATCATGGGCGACAATATTTTTACATCCCGCTACGTCTAACATCCCTTTTGCCTGCTCCTGAAAATCCTTCAACGACTTAATGTCATTGTCATCATAGTCAACTGATGTCGTCAGCAATGGAATGCCCCATGCATCTTTCTTATCAGTACTCAGGTAGACGCGATTACTTTCCTTTGGTATTGTTTCCCCTTGCATCATCATAAATATTTGCCACTCCCCAGGTTTTGCAACCTCGGATTTCAGTTCCGCTCCTATGCTGCTTGTACTTCTGTTCCAACCTGCGCGAGTAGCCGTGTAAAATACCATATACCCCCGTAAAAAATCAGTTTCCTGTTTGTGAACGTTTCGGAATGAAGGCATCATAATCGCCGTTGGCCGCCGTCCTTGGTAGTACTGGTCTTTATACCCTTCAAACCCAGCATAAACATTACCACGATAATTATGAAATGCGACGTACTTGCCTAGCAGTCCATTATCGTTACCGAGCCCGTTTGGAAAACGTGAAGACGTAGAGTTCAATAGTATCAGATTGCTGTTAAGGCATGCCGCGTTTACAAATATTATCCGTGCGAAGTATTCGACCTCTTCCTTGGAGTTCGCATCAACGATTCTGACTCCTGAGGCCTTTCCTTTTTTATCGTCATATATAATGGAATGAACAACGGAGTTGGTACGCACGGTCAAGTTTCCAGTTTTTGCAGCCCACGGCAAGGTGGACGAATTTGAGCTAAAATAACCTCCATACGGGCAACCGCGATCACATAAGGTCCGCGCCTGGCATTTGCCTCTTCCCTGGCTGAGATGTATTTCCTTCGGCTCAGTAAGGTGGGCGCATCGGCCGATAACCGGATAACGGTCTGGGTAGTGTAACTTGATTTTTTCTTGTATATGTTTTTCAACACAATTCATTTCCCACGGTGGAAGAGATTCGCAGTCAGGCAGTGTCTCGAGACCATCGCGGTTTCCGCTTATACCTATAAATTTCTCAACGTGCGAATACCATGGCGCCAATTCATCATAAGTAACAGGCCACGGAACTGCAAAGCCATCGCGGGCAGGTGCTTCAAAATCAAAACGACTCCACCGCTGCGTTTGTCTTGCCCACAGGAGAGACTTCCCTCCCTCCTGGTACCCTCTTATCCAATCGAATGGTTTTTCCTGGACGTAAGGATGTTCAGCATCTTTGACGAAAAAATGTTTTGTTGCCTCCTCATAAGCATAGCACCGGCTGAGCACAGGATTATCGAGGTGCTCGTTTGCAGTGACTCTTCCACGCAGTTTAAAGTCCCAGGGATCCAACGTCGCCGTTGGATAGTCATCTAAATGTTTCACTGGACGTCCACGTTCTATGACGAGCGTTTTCAATCCATGATCACATAATTCCTTCGCTGCCCATCCACCGGTAATTCCAGAACCGATCACAATAGCATCGAAGGTATTTTTTTCTTTTGCGTCACCGTGTACATTCATTTGGTTAAAATATCACTAAAAGTGGCAACGTGCAATTCGTATTCGATATCAGTTATCCGTTATCTGTTGTCCTAGCCCTGCTTCAAATCTTGTGCGTTAACGGCGCTGGGAGACTTGTACCTATCATGCTGTGAGTTTCATGACTGACTCATTTAAAATTATATTAACATTACTTCAAGTAACTGCGTGAAATGGTTACCTTTTCAACCATTGTCGGATGCAAAGGCGAGAAACGGTTCAGACTAGACTTCTCCAATGAAACAAGCGATACTTATCAATTATTTAGTAATGGTATTGGCCTGTCCATTG
>DASQTN010000235.1:0-6028 GCA_035641895.1 Chryseolinea sp.
GAAATTGGATTATTTATTTGCCGAACTTTATAAGCTTCAGAAATATGATGGTCAGACAATTGAAATTGATCCAGAGATATTACAACCGTCAACGTGGAAAAAATGGTACTTTAAAAGCGACAAGGAATTTTATCTATACTACGACACCCTTGTAAAAAAAAATTTGCTTACCGTTTTTCCTCCTGAGTGGTCCGGAGATTCTTCCAAATTCGAATTGACATTCGAAGGATTAACTTATTACATTCAAACATTTGAGGAAGGATTTAACTCGAAATCGTGTTTTGTGGCAATGGCTTTTCAGGATGAAACTAGACCTATTCGCGATGCTATTAAAAAGGCTTTGAAAAAAACAGGATTTGACTCCGTTATTGTTGATGAACAAAATATTGAAAGCGATAGAACAATTAACGACGAGATTTTAGCGGGCATAAAGAAATCTAAATTTTGCGTAGCAGACTTCACGTATCAGAAGCGAGGCGTCTACTTTGAAAGTGGCTTCGGATTAGGCTTGGGAAAACCTGTAATTTATTGTTGTGAACGAAAAGATTTTGAAAACGCCCACTTTGACATAAAGCCATTGCAGCACATTATATATGACACGCCAGAGGAATTAGAAAAGAAACTTACCAGTAAGATAGAGGCTTGGATCCTTTAACGTGTTTATTGTTTTGTCATCAAGAGATCGTTGGCCAGGTTAATCCTAGATTAAAGCTGCTAAATGCAAAAGAAAATACAAAACGAAATAAATTTCAATGAAAACGTAAAAAGTTTCCACAGAGCTGCGAGCACAGCGTTTTTAGACTGATGTTTCATTAAAGAAAATAAGCTGCATTTTCACCCGATGCCTTTCCATGGCTTTCAAACTATGAAGCCTCCGAACAAACCGGATAGATTCAATGCGTGGCTAGAGGAGACGTCGCTTTAAACGAATGCCTTCCTTGCTTCCCTGTCCGGATCATTTTTTACCACACAATTATCATCGAGGATCATAGTCTCACCGTTGGCGCTTGTGTAAGCTGGCCATTGAGGCATCGATCCGCCATTGGGATTTCCTGTCCGCATAAAACTTAGTAATGCTTCGGTCATTTTCGTTGACAGCTTACGCGGCCGTGCACCTCCACCGGTGTGTGTAAGCATAACGTCGGTATTATAAAACCAGAAGCAAATGTCGACACAGTGAAAGGCGCGCATACGGCGGTCGAACATCGGGGGTTGCCAGCCAAACCAGGCGAGATACACATTAGGGGATTGTTTTGATTTCGCGTCGGCAAGGGCAATAGCGTTTTGTCGGTTGCTTGCAACCATTGACCAAATTTCGATCGGCCGTTTGTCAGGAAATGCTTTTACGTACGCATCCACTATGCTTCCGGTCTTGTCGCCAAAACGTTCTTTAAGTTTCGCCTTGATGCCATTAATGTCAATTTTTTCTAGTGATGAATCCGTCCTGCTCGGCGATTGCTCATTGAATGTCGAGCAGATCAGCATGGGGACGTCGGCCGCCGAAGGTGCAGGCTCACCGTTGTAAGGATGCTGTGGCAGATAGGTACCATCTACGACCGGCGCAAATCCACCGCCGCCGCCGAAAGGCGGGAGCTTCATCTCTTCCCTGTATTTCGCAAGAGCTCTGCTGGCAAATTCGTAATACTGCTTCCAGGGCATTTGCTGCAGCTTATCCATGTCGTTGTAGGTAAGACCCGCCTCCTGCAAAACATATGAGGCTAATTTCTCAGCATTTACTTTTTCCACTGCCTTTAAAGAAGCACCGCTTAACGCAACTGCCTTATGGAACAGGCCTTTTGCGGAGGGCATTGCCGTAAGTACGCAGACCTTTGCGCCGCCACCCGACTGACCCATGATCGTTACATTTGCGGGGTCACCTCCAAAATTGGCAATGTTATCACGTACCCATTCAAGTGCCGCGATACAATCCAGCATTCCTACATTGCCCGATGCAGCGAACTTTTCACCCGCAGCGCCAAAATGTGCATATCCCAGCGGACCGAGCCTGTGATTGATTGATACAAACACAGCATCACCTTTGCGCGAGAAATTTTCGCCATGATATCCATCTTGCTCAATAGCGTTTCCGTTGGTATAACCGCCACCATGCAACCAAACCATTACCGGACGTTTCTTACCATCGTTGAGTTCGGGCGTCCATACATTTAGCTTGAGGCAATCTTCGCTAACGTCATCATAGTTCCAGTGATCCACAAAGGAAGCATATACGTTTGAATACCTTCCCTCCATATTTTGAGGCGCAGTGTTTCCCCACCACACCACTGGCAATACTTCCGTCCACGGAGTCGGCTTTTGTGGTGGCATGAACCGGTTGGCGCCCGAGGTATCTGCTCCATATGGGATGCCCAAAAAAGTATTGATCCCGCGTAACACGAACCCTTTTACTTTACCATAGGTGGTATTAGCAACAGCGATGTTGTCACCTATCAATAGAACCTGGTCATCTTTATCGGGGGTGTCGCGGTTGGCTGACGCGAGAGCAGGTGCAGTGACACCTAATGCTGCTGCACTTAATCCTGCGTTCTGTATGAACTTTCTTCGATTCGTATTCATGGTAAATCGTTTTATGCTAAGGGTGAAAGGAAATTTTGTGAACTGAATTTGCTACGCCATATATAGACAATGGTATTAAAATATACGTTTTGTATAAAACCAACCCCCGTTTTTATACAGTGATGGATTAATAGTTTTTTAACGGCGCGCTACTACTACGAATATAATGGCAAAAACTCCACAGGGAGACCGAAAAGAGCACACCCCCGAATGTCATGGCTTTGTAGTTCCTGAAATCCTATTCTTGTGGCTTATACTTTTCTGTTCGCCAATCTTCAATCCTTCCCTTCCAATTCAAGCCAAAAGCAAAATCATATACATTGCCTTCAGAATCTTTGTGTGGCTGCATGTCGTGGGGCACATCTTCCAGTTGTGACTCTACGGTTTCCATGCTTGCCGGCATTTGTAGCGGTAGCAATCCGCTAGGTTCAGCCTTGCCCGAAAGAATATCCAACATAGCCTGATGCTGAACTCCAAAAGCGACCAAAACGCCGTCGACACTAGTTTCAAATTCTTTGAATATCATCGGCTTCGAGACACTGATCACGACAATAACCGGCTTTCCATTCATGCGTTTTTTTGTATCCAGTATAAGGTTCAAATCCGAAACATTCGCTGCCGTAATACTTTTACCTTTGTACGACCGATCCGTAATGGTTGAATCTATCATCGGATCTCCCGCAGCAAGACTTTTTTGCCGAGCGTTCGCAGCTGTATAAGTTCCATATTGCAAACTGATGGGAACATATCCGTTGCCACTCTTTAACCTGTCTTCCCGGCTGTAACCTGTTCCGCCTTCGGGACTGTTTACAAACACTATAGCGTAATCAGCTTTTGAGGGATCTTCTGTTACATCAAAATATTTTTTTGCAAGGCTGACGCTGATTGGGTCTTCAATTTTTTCCGGCGTCATATTTCCAAACCAATCACGGCTAGCAGGAATTGTTCTTTTCGGTATGAAAACAGTTTTTCGGCCTTGGATCGGTAAAACGTTAGACTTGTTCTTCAATAACACCAATGACTTCAATTGAGTCTCATAGCCGGTTTTCATAAATTCCGGATTGCCCACTACCACCTTCGTTGCATTGACATCGACATAGGGATTCTCAAATATTCCCAAGCGCAAAATATTCCTGAGTAGTCTCACGGCGGATTGCTCAAATCGTGTCCGCATAAATTTTTCACCGTGCTCTTTAACACCCATTTGATAGGCGTCAAGAATGGGATTCATGGAATTACTTCCGCCGAACTGATCAACTCCAGCCATGATAACTTTGTAATGCCTTTCCGCCTCATTCAGTTTTTCTACACCCCACGGCTTACCCCTGAATTCGTCTAGAAATTGTCCTTCGGCACCTGTGATACCCCAGTCCGTGCAAACAACACCATCATAGCCGTATTTCTTTCGTAGCAAATCATTTATTATGTATTTAGAAAATCCATTACCAAGGTTTTCATGATAAACGGTATCAATGCCATCTGATATTGTGTAATACGGCATCACCGCGGACGCAGCCCTGGTTTTACCTTTAAGCTTGAACGCACCTTCAGTAAATGGAATAAGATGGTGCTTCAATCCTTTTCCTGGGTACACTGCAAATTTCCCATAAGCAAAGTGGCCATCCCTTCCTCCTTCTTCAGGACCTCCGCCCGGCCAGTGCTTAGCCATAGCATTTACACTTGAAAAACCCCAACCATCTTTTATCTCATCTTTTCCTTTTGATGTTTGAAAGCCATCAATATAACCCCGTCCAATATCGGCCGCTAACCGTGGATCGTCGCCGAATGTTCCATTGATTCTGTTCCAGCGGGGTTCCGTTCCGAGATCAACTTGCGGCGACAATGCGGTAGTAATACCTAGCGCTCTATATTCCTTGCCCGCGATCGCTCCAAATCGTTCTGCCAACTGAGCGTCGAAAGTCGCGGCAAGGCCAAGGGCCTCCGGCCACATTGAAATCTTTCCTCCACTGCCAGCATCATACTCTGTTTTTGCTACAGCCGTGTGTCTGGGATCCGAGCTCGTGTTAATGGGAATTCCCAGGGCGTTTCCTTCTATCAGCGCTTGTGCATTGTTATTCCACATAGCAGCTACTTCAGGGCTCTCAACTGTAGTGATTAACACGTGCCTTACTTGCCCTTTGATAAGGAATTCTTTTTGTTGATCCGACAAATCCGAAGCAACCTTTCCACTTTCCTTAAATGGCTTACCATCGTAGGTACCTCTGCTGAATCCCGCCTCCCGCGCTGGAATTGCTTGATGAGAGCTGTACAGCATTAATCCGGCAATTTGTTCAACAGACATTTTTGAAGCGAGATCTTTCGCCCGCTCTTCCGCGGACAATCGCCAGTCCTCATACTTATCCAATGATCCGTTTCGGTTAAGATCTTTAAAGGAAAGGTCTCCCTCCTTAATAATTTTAACACCTGATGTTGGTGAGTATCCCAGCTTAGCACCTTTCGGCTGATCGATCGTTTTGAAGATTTGAGTGCTTTGGGCCAGGAGAAGTTGGGCGTGCAAAAAAAGGATAAAAATCAAAGTATATCTCATGGGGAAAGTTTTTGTGTTTCGTTCTTTGTGTAAATATAACACAATGGAATTTGTTATGAAGCGGCAGACTACGCTAAAACAAAGTTTCGATCGCGTGATTTTCATTTAATGGCGCAAACAACATGAGCTTTCGTCCGATGCGGTACGAATTGCTTGACTTATAATTTGTATTGGATCGGTCCGTCGTCGCGAGCGGCTATTTAAAAAGTTAAATAGATTCGTAACCTTTGCCGGTGACGTGAGTATCCCTGATATATCCAACACCACCAATTATGAGCTTTTCCATACGAATCCTATTAACATTCCTGACTATTTGCCTGGTGGCAATGCCAGCGTTTTCACAAGATACCGACTCAAAAAACGAGGCCAGGCAGTCTGAACCAGCAACTGAGACGGAAATAACCAAGTCTTCAGGACTGAGAAAAATAGCTAGCGGCTCCCGTGATGAAATGGAAATCGACGTTGATATTGATGAAGACGCGTTGGAATCAAACATCGAGGTGGCAATTGAAAATGCCATGGAGGCAGTTGAGGTGGCGCTTGAAGATTTGGTAATCGATGTGAATCTTGCGGAAATAAATATACCAGACCTGGATTTTGACATAGAGCCGATTCATATTGACTTGAACGATCTGGACATGGACATGGATATGGACATCGATGTTGACATTGATAATTTTCATGATTTTGATTGGGATTCAGATCAAATGGACGGGGATGACTTCCAGGAGCAAGATTCGGATTTAGATATCGATGATAAGGACAAGGATAAGCAAAAAGATAAGCTGGAGCATAAGGCCGACAAGGAGAAGGACAAGGCAGACAAGACCGAAAACGACAAGTCGAAGGGGCTTAAAAAGTTGAACTGATTGTATGAATTTCAAGCGCCTGGTTTGCTCATCGGAC
>DASQTN010000236.1:0-5266 GCA_035641895.1 Chryseolinea sp.
TACTCACCAAGGGGCGAAACGATAAAGAGACAATCACCTCACTTCAAACTTTTACAGGGCAGGCTTTTGCAATTCCGGAAAGTGCTCAACCGGTAGTGGTGTTGAACTCAAAATATACGATAAAGTTGCCTCAGACTGCATGGGAATTTAATAAGGATACACCTTCGATTTCAGGAGAAGGGCTTGTGCAAGGCGCTTATATGAATTACGGAAAAGGACGGATCGTTGTGTTTGGCGAGGCTGCCATGTTCACTGCACAGCTCCAAGGCAAAAATAAAATAGGGATGAATGAAAAGAGTGCCTCTCAAAATGCTCAATTCCTGCTAAATACCCTTCATTGGTTGGATGGTATTCTTGAATGATGACACATCCTGCGCTTAAATCGTAAACTTTGTTTTACTAAACTGAATGCGCTCACACAGTTTCCAGCGCACAGCTTAGGTAGAAATTATCAAATTGTAATTGAAAACGATATGCGGCATTAAAGATTGGATATCTTTACTTTCGGAGAAGTTTAGCCTGTCTACTTTCGTTCGGTAAGATCGGGCCAGCAAAAAGTAAAAACAAAATTATTCACAAATGCTCTTAACCAAACTACCTAGTCTTCTCTATATCATTAATAAAACTAAGCTTGAATTTTTGTATTCACTTATACTTGCTTTGGTGATTTCCTTTTTGAGTTATAGGTTCGATGCGTATATTCCGGAAATCCCAATTTCCATCCCGACATTTTTAGGAACAGCCATTTCGATTCTGTTGTCGTTCAAGCTTAGCCAGTCATATGACCGATGGTGGGAAGCCCGTAAAATATGGGGAAGCATTGTCAACGAAAGCAGAAGTTTTACATTGCTATTGCAATCACTGCTTACACCAGGTAACGATAGGGATATCCGGCAGATGGCATTCAGACAGATTGCCTGGTGTTTTAGTTTAGGCCAGTCCTTAAGAGCTTTAGATCCACTTACGAACCTAGAAAAGTATATCTCGGCAGAGGATATAAAAGCCATTGAGTCTCATAGCAATAAGCCTCTGGCCCTTTTACAGTTAAATACGCTACACATTTCTCAACTAAAAAAGAATGGAAAAATGGAAGCGCTTGGGCAAATTCAATTGAATACAACGCTGATCAATTTTTCAAACGCCATGGGGATGGCCGAAAGAATTAAAAACACAGTTTTCCCGGTAACGTATCGCGTTTTCCTCCACTTGATGATCTACATATTTGTTATCACACTTTCTATTTCATTGGGCGCTAACAAGCCAATGTTTGAAGTCCCGCTCTTACTCCTCATCTCCTCCGGGTTTTTTGTATTGGAAAAAACAGCAACACTTTTACAAGATCCATTTGAAAATAAACCCACCGACACACCAATGACCAGCATTGCGACAACTATTGAAATTAACATAAAACAACTGCTCAAAGAAACAGACGTGCCCAAACCAATTAAACCAACGGACTTCTATTCCCTTTAAACATCACGTCTTCGATTCCTTGCCAAAGAAAAGTGTTACGTTACTATAAAACAGAAATATGACAATACAAAAAGTATACGTTCACTTGATCGATGGACAGATGTTTGGGTCCCAATTAATGTAAAGCATATTCAAAATGGCCAATTTGAAATAATTGAAAATAAAGAATATAACGAGATAGGTAGCGACGAACTATTTGAATTTTTTCCTGGAGATGTCATTGAATTATCAGACCATATTTTATCGGATGGGACTAAGAGGCAAATTGCAAAAAACCTTATCTCCAAGGGAAAATGGCCAGACAGAAAATTCAATGAATTCAAGTATAAGGCGACACTTAAACAACTAAACATTGATCAACAAACAGCACAACTGTTTCGAGAAGAAATTAAGCGTGTAAAAGCGGAATATTCTGCAGGACAAATTTTCTATCCAACAATAATTGAAACTGTAAACAAACTTGATGGTTTGATTAACGGCGCCTGACTTGATTTTTAGCGTTTCAATTAAATTCTACACTGTGCCGGAATCACGAAAAGGCGATTTAATCCCTATTTGCAGAAACAAAAACATTCACTTAAGACCAACCGAAATACTCTTTCCGGCATATACGCCCGTTGGCAAATCCAGGATTATTAATGTGTCACCCCTTTTGGGATCCGTGAGAGAAACTTGATGATCCCCTTCAACCGTATACTTGCCTGACAACGTTACAATCACTTTGCTCAATTTTCTAGTCGGATCAGCGACGGTCAATTCATAGGCTTTGTCATCCCTGACTTTAAGCATCGCCATGCCTGGGCTGTCCATCCGTACCGTTAAGTATTCAGAGAGTTTCACTTCACCTGCTTTATAAAAAGCGATCTGAGATATACCCAGTTTATTGTTGCTGACAGCCTGGACTTCGGAGGTGTTTGCAATGATCTTAATGCCCCGATTATCAACGCTGGTCTCTATTAATTCCTGCTCACTCACACCGGGGACGACAATGTATTGATACGATGCGCTATCCGGGCTTTTGCCATGATCAAACCATAGTTTAAATACATCCAGAGTGATTACTTCAGTGGAAATGTTTTTTTGATCGGTGATATCAGACCAGCGTCCTTTCTCCTCCTGGTTCGATACCTGAACGGTCGTGGGACTTGGAAAAATGTATCCGATTTTATCCTGGTGTATGAACTTCACTTCGCTTAATTCATGACTACCGCGGGGCAGTTTCTTTAATTCCCCACCCTTCATGATTGTAATATCGCTTCTCAAAAGAACCTGATTCACAGTTGTAGCAACAGGAAGTTCAGGTGTTGAACGAATGTCTGCTCCAAGGCAAACGTATTCTTCATCAAAAAAGAACCATGATTTTTTGGCTTTGACCAAATCATGAGGGCTGACGAAATCAAATGCCACCGCGCCGTATAAGCCATCCGTTACAGCACCGACAAAATCTGTAAAACCATCCAATTGAATATTTTCAGGCCCGTGGAGTTTGGGCTTTTGCATAATCGTGGTTCCGGATATTTTTTGCCAATCGTAGACGGGCCAAATATTATGGTATTCGTCGCCTTTCAGCATCAGATAGTTCGTCCCATCAGCACGGTGGTGGGTAGGTTTCCCCGGCCCATTATAAGGCTCTTCCATGTTTCTGTTCCGTGTGGAAAACATTCTCACGGTAGTGTAAAAGCCAGGTCTTTGAAAGACAAAATGTTCCGTCTGCCAAAAGAATTTAGCGAAGGACCTTGATGGCATTGCTTCTCCTTTTCGAAGTTCGATTATTTCTTCTAGCTCGTTTTTGCGGTAGTCGGTACTGATCAGCAGTCTCTGAATTTCATCCAGGCCCCCCGGTGCAAAATTGGTTTTCTGCGTGATGTCCCGGTTTTTTACGCTTACATCGATGTATATACCATAGACCATCTGTTTATAAACACCATCCAGATAATAGTCCACCAGTTGATTGATCTTCTCCTTGGAGAAAGCATATTTTGTTCCAGCCACATAATAAGACCATTCGCCAAAAGCATTTGCATATTTACCGTATCCATAGGACGTAGTATTGTTCACTCTGTCTTCGCGGTGATGAAAGCTGTAGTCGTGCTGCATTCCTCTCTTTCCCGTACTGAATTTTACTTCACCTTCTATTAGTTTAATGATCTTGTCAAATTCCGCTTCATCGCCGATAAAAAGCAAATTCTTAGCAAAAATTCCGGCTATGACAATTCTGTCGCCGCTGGGCCTGGCGCCGGATGCATTCATGTTGGCCCTACCGATTATAGGTTGAGCTTTTTGAATAAGATCTTTCGGCAGTTCGTCTCCCATTACCAGCATAAAGTTCACGAGATTGGTAGGAGTGGATATTTGATTATCATGCCAGTTATCT
The DNA here is from genome assembly GCA_035641895.1 of Chryseolinea sp. Classification (GTDB taxonomy): domain Bacteria; phylum Bacteroidota; class Bacteroidia; order Cytophagales; family Cyclobacteriaceae; genus Chryseolinea. The sequence continues at coordinate 3,848 of DASQTN010000236.1, forward strand.
CCGACAAAATCATGATCGACCCAATATCTCAGAGAGATAATAATTTGTGTTTTTAGTTTTCGGTTGCGATAAAACCGCGAGGTTTTGCTTTTATAAGCTTTGGCTAAGTATAGCAGATCCGATGTGTGCCTTCGATGAGGGAAGCCCGCTGTTCTGCTAAGGTCCTCATAATTGATGTCAGAATAACTACCATCCGGTTTCATCCGAGATAATATAGCAGTCACCAGACTGTCGTCAACGCTTGTTTTCTGAAGTTCATTGACTACCCGTGCTCTCACTACCTTGAAATCGTCGGCATTCGAATTGACAGAAAGGACTAGTAATGCTGTAACAATAAAAGGAAAGGTAAATTTGATTGGTGAGATCATGCTTTAGCATTTAAAGTGTGATTTGAGCGGACATGCGTTGCAGTACGGATGTACACGGAATCTAATAAAAATCCTAGCAGCGAACCAGTCAAGACACGACGGCTGGGATGTGCTATTTGATAGTAGGCATCGACCTGGATATGTAAAGCCGGCAAGTAAAATCATTGGCCCGAAAGACGGCTAATATGTACAAAGTAACTTTCAAAATATAAAATCAGCGCAGGCATCATAAAGGCCACCAGGCACGCACCCAGAAGTAAATCATTAAGAGTGGCGACAAAAGCTCGCTTCAACTCACGGCTTGGCCGTTCTTCTCTGCGGTCTCTACTTTCGTCACTACGATCGGGCTTGCCCTTCCCGATGCACATGATTAAGTTGCTCTCGCGGCCTTTTCATTAAAACTTGGAGCTAATTTTAGAATGGAATAATTGCCTCTGGCAATTCTGATGCTGAAATTAAAGCCGGAACTAAGTAACATGGCGCCGAAGCGCCCTTCAACTCACGGCTTGACCGTTCTCCTGCGGTCTCTATTTTGGTCGCTACGATCGGGCTTTCCTCCCGGATGCACATCTTTAAGTTTCTCTTGCGGCCTCTGCGTTAAAACTTGGAGATAATTGTAAGTCCGTCCGACACCCTTTAACTAACAACGGATTACTTCTTCTTCCTCATGCCGAACAAAAATCGTATTGCATTGAATGGTCTTATCATCACGAGATAAAAGAGGATACAACTCACCAGCGTCAAGATACTTACACTCCAAAATTTTGCTGCAATACTCCACGGCAATTCAATCAGTTCACGAAGGTGAAAATATAAAACATAAAAAGGTACAAGCATGGCGATAGTACTTATCAGCAGGTAGGTTCGATTTCTACCAATCGATTCCCAGAGCTTGCTGTTAGAGTAACACAACATTCCAAAAAGGAAGAAACAAAAATAGAACGTAAAATATGCCCAGTCATGAATCAGGTCGTGGGTTTCTTCATCGAAATATGGACGCAATATTATTTGCGTAATCAAAATAAATGTCGATGGCAGAAAGAGTATAGCC
>DASQTN010000237.1:0-5814 GCA_035641895.1 Chryseolinea sp.
TCTACGCCTGTTCCGGGCGAAATGGGACGGCAGGATGTGAAAATCTTAAATGCCATATATCGGGCCATGGAAACAGGCGAAAGGGTCACGGTCTAGCATTAGTGCCTTTAATCACATAAAAAACGCCAAATAAGGTGGAGTATACTAAGAAGTGAAATTGAATTCCTATTTTTAATAAATTAATATTCACTTCCATGATGAAATTATTCCTTTCTCTTCTCGTACTTTGCTTCGTGAGCACTACCCTTTTATTGGCGCAGACAGCGGACGAAAAAGCCGTCGCTGCCGCAGTTGAAAAATTTCGTCAGGCGATGGTGGCATCCGACAAAGCTACGCTTGAAAATATGTCCTCGGAAGCCTTGAGTTATGGTCACTCTAACGCTTTGGTTGAGAATAGGGCTGCGTTCCTTGAACAATTTGTTACCGGTCAAACTGACTTTGTAAACATCACACTCTCCGATCAAACCATTAAGATTGTTGGTAATGCTGCCGTTGTGAGACATCGTCTGGTCGGTGACACGAACAATAACAAAGTTCCTGGAACGGTAGACTTAATCGTTTTGATGGTGTGGGAGAAACAAAAGGGAGAGTGGAAATTACTAGCCAGGCAGGCTGTCAAGCTACCGGCGAAATCCTGATATTTGTCGATTTTGACCACCCTCCTCCGGGTAAACCCGGAGGAGGATCTATCTGGTGTCGCGTATCTTTGCGGCCCCCGAAGCATTCATCGGTCAATGAAGAAAAAATTCAAAAGGCATCTCCATAAGATGCGATACATCATCTACCAGGAGACGTTAATCGATTACCGGGAGCACTTCTTCACATTTTTAGGCTCGTTCATAGGGATCGGATTAATCGGGTTCATGAACAGCCATCACCTCAAAGCGAACGATAACATGTTTTTAATCGGGTCATTCGGTGCGTCGTCGGTGCTCATTTATGGAATAATTAACAGTCCGTTTTCGCAACCCCGGAATTTAATCGGCGGACACCTTATCAGCGCCCTCGTGGGTGTCACTGTTCATAAACTGATACCCCAGGAGTTGTGGCTTGCATGCGCCACGTCTGTTTCGCTTTCCATTGTACTTATGCAGATGACGAAAACGCTTCATCCCCCAGGAGGTGCGACGGCACTGATCGCCAATATTGGATCGGAAAAAATTACAAACCTCGGATATCTTTATGTGCTTAGCCCGGTACTAACAGGGGTAATCATATTGTTAGTGGTCGCCCTTGTCTTCAACAATATGACGGAACACAGAGAATATCCTTCTAATAAAAAGTGGTATCAGATCTGGAAAAGGTACCGGAAATAAAGTTATTCTGTCAAACAAATTCACAAACGCCCTGTTCAAGGTACCTTCATAAAACGTGTCCTGTCACTTACGCTTTGCACATCAGGAATTACTCAGGAATTACTTCGAGCGTCGCTCGATATTCGATGTTCAATATTCCTTGTTCAGTGTTCCAAAGATCGGTGAACAATATGGAGGCAAGGATATCGATATCGAATGGCGCGCTGATCCATTCTTTGTGCTTATTTTGATTTTCATGGGGAAAAAAATTCATGTTCCCGGATAAGTTTCCACAATGCATAGCGATTAATTTGGCGATACGTTCCATTGTGCAAAGGCATCATTTTTGACATTTATTCAAGAGTTTAACAACTAAAACCCTGGATAATTATGAGAAACAGAAGGAACAAAGGGCAGGGGGTATTGAATACTTCTAACCCGGACTGGAATGAAGACAGAGGTAATTATGGCCGTGGCTATCAAAATCATGGTTATGAAAGTGATCGCGGCAATTTCAATTATGGAAGTAGCGAAGGAAACTTAGGTTACGGAACTTCTATAGGTGGCCGATATGAAAATTATGGCGCCGATAGAAATTATAATGACCGGGGAAGTTCTTCGGAAAACCAGTACAGTCGTGATTCTGGTTTCAATCGAGGACGTTACAGTGGCGATCGCGATGAAGGATTCAGTGGCTATAATGATTGGAGGACTTCAAACTACGGATCGGGCAGTCGGGATTATCTAAACTACGGTAGCGAACGCGGCACTAACGATAGGTTTGGTGATGACTATAACAGATCTAACTACGAAGGAAGAAATTACAACCGAGGTACGGGAAATTTCGGCGGAGGAAATTACGGTTCTGACTATAGGAATTACGGCTCCGATTACAACCGAAATCGCGGCGATTCTGATCGCGGTGACCGCGGCTGGTGGGACAAGACTTCCGATGAGGTAAGCTCATGGTTTGGCGATGAAGATGCAGAACGCAGGAGGGAAAGAGATCGACGCGAAAGCGGCGAGCACAAAGGAAAAGGTCCAAAAGGATACAGCCGGTCGGATGAACGGATCAAAGAGGACATCAATGATAGATTAAGTGACGACGTTTTCGTTGACGCTTCTGAAATCGAAGTGACGGTTAATCAGGGAGAGGTTACGTTATCCGGAACGGTGGATACTAGAACCGCGAAACGCCGGGCAGAGGATGTTGCCGAGCAAGTTTCAGGCGTAAAGAATGTCGAAAACAGACTTCGCTTGGCATCGTCACAACGCTCAAGCGTTGGTACATCATCGTATGGTACCGGAACAGGCTCTTATGGTACCGGAACGGGCTCTTCCACTATGGGAACCAGCACATCCAGTACCGGAACAGAGTCTTCGTCAATAACGGGTACGACCAGTGAACGTACAAAGTCGAAGCAAACTACCTAAACTTTAGTTGAACGGAAGTGCCCCAATCTTTGGGGCACTTTCTTAGTTCACCATTCCTCGGTGTACACAATCCACAATCCGCGAAACATGAAAAAGAAAACAAAGAATACACGACAAACTGTAAACAAATCCAAACAGGAGGAAAATCCCACGGAAGAATTTCCAGGTTATCCATTATATCCTTCCAATGAAGATATCATGAATCGAGGCGAACGAATTGATGTAGATGTAAATGTAGTAAGTGAAAGTATTCCTGTAGTACCAAATCCAGATCCTGTAAAATCGCAAATCGGAACAAGCGAGGCAGACTCAGATCTAACGAAAGATGATTTCCAGGCGTTGGCTTCAGAGGAACTTCACGGAACCGGTGATGACGAAATTTTAGAGAATCGAATCTGGCCTGTGGATTTTTCCGGCAGTGATTTGGATGTACCGGGTAGCGAAGACGATGACGCCCAGGAGGCTTTGGGAAGTGAGGATGAAGAAAATAATTCCTACAGCATCGGCGGCGACAGGCACGAAGACCTGGAGGAAGATCGTTCCTGACATGAAGATTGACCTCAGGCTTTCAACGGTAAAAATTTTGGTTGCGCGACTATTTCTGTTTGCCTTTTAGGATAATCATAAAATAAATTCTATAATTGGCTTCGAAACGAAAGGGGTCTAATTTTTTGCCCGCTTTAAAATTCACCCATAATACCCTTTAAGTTCTGTTGAGGCTGAAGTGACCAGAGAATCTGAGTTACAGCAAAAGGTATTGTTTCCAGTTGGTTGTCACAATTGGCAAATATTGAGACGGTTGTTGTCCATTTCTATTTTTGGCTTTCAAGGTACTAGCATTACAGTAAATGAATTTCTGCAGTTTTTACTTCAAGAAATTCAAAATGTTCAATACACAAAAATTGAAGAAAGGATGACGTATTATAAAAAACTGCTTCTGATCGACGATGATCGGGACGATCACGAATTTTTCTTGGAAGCGATCAACGAAATCGACAGTTCCATTACCTGTACGACATACTTTGACGGAGAACAAGCGTTGGGACAATTAAGAAATAATGGTCATGAAGTACCTGATTTAATTATTCTTGACACGAATATGCCTAAGCTCAATGGCAAGCAAATTCTCGCTGAGTTAAAACGCATTCCTAATGTGAAGGAAGTACCCGTTGTTATGTATTCAACTTTTTTCTCCGAACGCGACGATATAGAATTAAGGAATCTTGGTGCTGTACACTATCTTTCCAAGCCTTCTAAATTTGAAGACTTCAGAACTTCATTGGCAAAATTATTAAGCGGCAAGTAACAGTTACACCCCTTGAGGTAAGGGAAGAGAAACAATAAATTTCGATCCTGCATTGACCTCGCTCTGAGCTGAAATAAAACCATTGTGTTGTTCAACAATTTTTTTACAAAGCGCAAGTCCGATGCCGGTACCACTAAATTCTGTGTCGTGATGTAATCGCTTAAACATTCCAAAAATATCTTCAGCATATTTTTGATCGAAACCAATTCCGTTGTCTTCAATAAATATCCGACAGAATTTTTTATCACGACTCCGGCTAATTAGATTGTTTTCAGAAAAGATCTTTATCTGAGGTTGGATATCTTTCTTCGAATATTTTAATGCATTGCTGATTAGGTTGTGAAACAGCATTCGCATCAATCTTGGGTTCACTTCCAGGGAAGGCAACGTGTCAATTGTAATCGACGCATTTTTTGTGTTGATCTCTTCGTTTATATCCGATAAAATTTCCTGAAGGATCTCGTTCATGTTGCTGACAACAAAATTTGTTTTATCAATTGATATTCTCGAGAATGCAAGAATATCAACAATCAGCGCTTGCATTCTTTCTGCTGCGCTTTGAATGCGATTAAGCAGGCGGACATCTTCCAGCAATACATTTTGATACTTTTGGTAAAGCCGGTCACTGAACATCAAAATTTTTCGAAGCGGCTCCTGCAAGTCGTGAGACGCCATAAACGCGAATTGTTCGAGATCTTTATTGGCTGATTCAAGACTGTTGATATTTTGAAGAAGCTGCCGGTTGAGTTGTATAACTTTTTCCTCCGAGTTTTTTCGATCTTTAACCTCCTTCTCAAGGCTTCGATTGATAATTATCAGCTTCTGTTCCTGTTCATGCAACAAGCGTGTTTTTTTATACAGCTCAACTAAGACCCCAACTTTTGCGCGTAAAACATCGGGGTTAATGGGTTTGTAGATATAATCAACAGCGCCAGTTTGATATCCCTTGAACATGTTTTCATCACCGAAATTGTTTGCTGTGATGAAGATAATAGGAATGTGTTTAAGTTTTTCGCGCTCGTAAATTAAGGAGGCGGTTTCAAATCCGTTAAGATTGGGCATCTTAACATCCATGAGAATCATTGCAAAGTCAAATTCACTCAACAGTATTTTCAAAGCTTGCCGCCCCGAATTTGCCTTCACAAAATTGTAGCCGTTAGGCTGTAGGATAGTTTCGATCGAGAGGAGGTTATCCTCTCGATCATCTACTAACAAGATTTTTGGGTGCATACTACATTATTTACAAAACCACAAACGCATTAAAGAAAGGAGCTGATCGATTTTTACTGGTTTTGTTATATAATCCGAAGCTCCTGCTTCAATACATTTAAGTCTATCGCCTTTCATCGCTTTGGCAGTAACCGCAATGATTGGAAGCGTACTGTTCTTGTGTTCACGCCTGATCTTTTGTGTTGTTTCGTAGCCATCCATTTCAGGCATCATGATATCCATAAGCACCATTTCAATTTTTGGATTTTCATTCAGGATGTTAATAGCTTCCCTTCCACTTTCAGCAGTAACAACATTTATGTTAAAGCGCTCAAACACAGTAGTTAAAGCAAAGAGGTTTCTGACATCATCATCTACAACGAGGATATTTTTACCTGTCAATATATCTTCTTTGTTTCGAATGTTCTCAATAATTCTTCGTTTTTCTGGCGCAAGATGTTTGTGATTGATATGCAGGTGCGAAACTGTTTCCTCTAGCAAGTGCTCAAGGGAATTTACACCCTTCACCACTAAGGAACTCGAATTGAGATTAATGTTGCTGAGCTCAAT
>DASQTN010000238.1:0-2229 GCA_035641895.1 Chryseolinea sp.
CTAATACTTGATGTGAGGGCTTTGATATTAGCAATATCTTCCGACGTAATCTCAATTGTGCTGGAGCTATTGTCTTTGATCACCATAACACCATCTACAATTTCAAAAGTCGATTCGCTATAGGTGTATGTAATATTAACCTTGTCATATAACTTCTTCAACTCTTCCATATCGGTTAACAAGGATGCCATATTCTGGTCTGACTCCTTGTAAAAGGAAAGCAGCAGCAGGATGTTTTCTAAAATAATTTTTTGTTCTCCAATCGTTTCCTGCATTTCTCTATTTGTAGGATTGGCTGCTGCTACTTCGCAAAGGATGTTCAGCGCCTCAACCCATCCGCCAGTTAAAAACAAAACGCTTAGGTTAGATTGGTTTCGTGATTGAAGATAATGATTGATGCTGTTAAAATTTTGCGTTGTAATCAGCAAAAGCGAATCAAGATTCTTACTGTTGGTAGCAAGGCGACCGATTGTCTCGATGTCAAAGAATTGGCCGATACTTAAGCCATCAGCTAGCGTTTTAATTGACGACATATATTTAACGCCGTCCTGATTCTGCTCGTAGATATTTGTATAGCCTAGATCAGTACCGTATACACCAAGGTTGAGTGCTTTCTTATAGTTGCTATTATAATTTGAAACACTTTCTGGGGAATTGAGGTAACTGCTATTGTATTTCTTACCAGATTCCTTTAGAAGTACAGAAATTTCTAAAGGGCTGGGAATACGTCCTAGAATATCTCCAATCACACCTTCCGATATGGACGGGCCTTCCGTCTTAGCGGTGTCCAAGCCTTCTAAAAAAGCTTGCTCATCCGATTTTCTTTCGGATCCGCAGGCAGCGAAGAGCGCGAGGATTAACCCAATAATTACAACTCTCATAGGTATAAAATTATTCGTTTATATAATCAAAAATTTAGCATATCCGACTAAAAAGTTACACTGATGCCTTATTTCTTTTTCAAAAAGTTCATCCCCGACAAATTCAACTTAAGGGGCATCCACTCAAAGGAACTGATAAGTTTCCGAAGCCATTCAAAATACAACGTGATGTAGAGTAGGATAGTCATGGCCCAGATTACCATATTATTAAATAGGAAGGTACTCACCATGGTTCCAAGAAAGTTCTTCTGGGGTGCAAAAAAATGTGCCCTGTAATCCAATCGACCAGATGGCCTGGGATCTACAAATATAGGATTGATCTGCTGGTATAGTTTCCCCTGATATTCAATGATCCGTTCCTTTTCCGAAACGTTTTTTACAAGGTCAGCCAAACTTTCATTATAATACCTGTTCTTTAACTCATTCAGAGAATAGTTATGCGCTTTTACCTTTTCCATTTTTGCCATATCGGCCTCGCGTGTAGCCACTACTCTGTTATAGGCATCCTGGTAAAACTTTCGATATGCCCCAAGAAATTCATCTAGTTTAGTTGCGAACGCAGGTGTAAATTTTTGGACAGTCCATTCGCCATTTAGCTCTTGTTCTAATCCTTTCTTGAAAAAGCTATTCTGAATACTTTGTTGAATTATGTTAATGTCTTTTTTTACAATCTGTTGAACTGAATCGCTTTTGTTGTCTTTGTTGTCAAGAATATACTTTCGCTTCTTATCCAGCTCATTTACTAAAAATGATGCGTGAAAATCGGCCTGACTTTCAATCTTTTCATAGGTGTAGAATGATTTTTCATATTTGTTGTTAACGAATTGATCAACCACGAGCGCTTCGTAAGCCCAACGGGAAGCCATCATATCGGCGAGGATAGGCACTTTCCCTTTAGTACTGATTACACTGTTTAACTTATCGAAGCTAAACAGTAATCCACTTAAAATCATTTGAGGAATCAACAATAACGGTATCATTACATATACTGTAACTGCTGAATTAAATGCTGACGAAATGTTTAATCCTAATACGCTGGCGAAACATGACGTCGTAAATAAAACGAACCAAAACGGAAGTAACATGGCCCATTCAATTTCAAGGATCAGGATCCCAATGAATACAAAAGTGAACGTTTGAATTGCCGACAAGACAAAAAGAATGGTCACCTTAGACATCAAATAGCTGTTCCAGCTTAAATTCAAGAACGATTCGCGGCGAAGGATTTTTCGGTCGCGAATAATTTCCTCAGCACTTACCGTGAGCCCCATGAAGAGCGCAACAATAATGCTCATCAACAGAAAGGCAGGAAAGTTTTCGTTGAACCTGAACATGTATTCCTCGCCAC
>DASQTN010000239.1:0-7605 GCA_035641895.1 Chryseolinea sp.
ACTGTTCATATCTTTAGACGTATCCCACATGGTCTTTACAACCCCGTCTAGCGATACTTTTGCCTGTGAGGGATCACTTTGTAACGCGAGCTGCGCAGCAGTAATCGCCTTGATTGCTCCCATAGTATTACGCTCAATGCAAGGTATCTGCACAAGGCCCGCAATCGGATCGCAGGTTAAGCCCAGATGGTGTTCCATTGCTATTTCAGCGGCCATCAAAGCCTGTGGTACTGTACCGCCCAGGCACTCCGTTAACGCCGCTGCGGCCATCGCCGATGAAACACCAATCTCCGCCTGACAACCACCCATTGCCGCCGACAGAGTTGCTCCTTTTTTAAAAATGCTGCCTATCTCAGACGCCGTTAATAAAAAATTGCCGATTTTATCCTCTTCGTTTCCATCACAGAAAATGCTATAATAATGTAATACAGCCGGAATAACGCCTGAAGCTCCATTCGTTGGCGCCGTAACGACCCGGCCAAACGATGCATTTTCTTCATTCACAGCCAAGGCAAAACAACTTACCCAATCAAGAATATATCGAAATGTGCTTCCTCCCATTTTAATTGCTGTTATCCACTCGCTATATGTTTTATATGATTTTTTATCGAGCAGCTTCCTGCTCAATTCTGGAGCCCTTCTTTTTACCTTTAAGCCGCCAGGCAAGGTTCCGGATTTGTGACACCCTCGATACGTTGCCTCCTGCATCACTTTCCAAATATTCATCAGACCACTTTTTATTTCCTCTGATCCATGCAAAGCTTCTTCATTTTTCATCACAAGTTCATGAATCCGAAAACCTGTTCGTAAACAATGCCCCTGCAAGTCTTCAGCGGTATTAATAGGATACGGCAATTGTACCTGCTCTTTATTTCGTGAACTGTGGTCTGTCACTACAAAACCGCCTCCAATGGAATAAAATGTTTCAGCTAATGAATCACCATTTGCAAACCCGACCACGAATGTTAATGCATTGGGATGGAAAGGGAGTGATTCTGTGCGGTTGAAAACAATATCCTCTGAGGGATTAAAAGGGATTTCAAATTCGCTGTTCAAACTGATTCTCCTAAGCCTTGCAATTTCATCAACGAACGGCCCCACCTTATCGACGTCAAAAGTTACAGGATCAAATCCACACAACCCAAGTTGTACCGCTATGTCAGTTCCATGCCCTTTTCCAGTTTTAGCCAGTGACCCGTACAATAAGACTTGTATTTTAGCTACGTTGGCCAACAATTCTTTTTGACGCAAGTGCTCCAGCATCTGCAAAGCAGCTCTCCAGGGACCGAGGGTGTGCGAACTAGAAGGGCCAATGCCAATTTTAAAAATATCGAACACCGAAATGGATTCGTGCGGCATGAAATTAAATTATGAAATTGTATAAACCATTGTTGAATAAGATCAATTACCAATTGCCACTTTACCAAAATTCAAATGATTGTTAAAAAACGGCAGGAGATCATTCAAGACTCTCCCATCCAAGGTCCATATTTTGTTGCCGTGATTTCCAATGTATTCTTCCGAAAAATGTTCAATGCCCAGGTTCTCCAATCTCTGACTAAACATGCCGCACTGGATCGGAAAACGACTGGCATCATTCCTACCCCAATCTAATTTTAACGCTTTTAATTTCCGGAGATTATTGGCATACTTATCAACCATGTAGACCGGCATGTTCTGATTCCATTTTTCTAAGACTGCATTATTCACGACTAAACTATCGCCATCGTACGTAAACGGTACATCACAATAAAACGGCGGTCGGTCGGGATTAGGTGACCACGCTCTGGCTACAGCGACAATAACTTTGGGGTAATAAGTTTTCTTCAGTTCTTCAACGCTTTTTATTTTACCCAGGTCTTTGAAGGAATCACTATTAGGGCCAAACTCCTTGACAAATGCCAGTAACCCAGGACTCAACGCATATACAGTACTGAAAACATCAGGGAACAACATTCCCATTTTTATTGCCCCATAGCCCCCCATCGAATGACCACCTATTCCTCTGCTGTCACGTGTGGCCAGCGTCCTGAAATTTTTATCAACATATTCAACCAACTCCTTTGCGGTGAAGTCAGCCCAGTTGCCTGTAAGCGAAGAGTTGGAATAGAAGCTTCCTTCGTATAAAGTATAATGACTTGCGATGACCAAAATAAAAGGACGGATCTTTTGTTGACTAATCCCTTTGTCAAGAATCATTTTCATGCTTGCATTGATACTGTCAGTACCCATAAAACCATGCAGATAATAGATCACAGGAAAGCGTTTGCCGTCACTATCGTAATCAGGTGGAAGGTAAACAGAGACCTTTCGATTTGTATTTTCTCCGGCGCTATTTTGCAGGGTTTTAGCTTTGATAAAAAAACTCTGTACCGTGCCAGGTTTAATCTGGCAGATTGAGTTTTGGAAAATCAAAAACGCAACGATTAGGAACGAGCACCTTTTCATGATTTGGTTTATTGCGCAATGCGGAGCTCACTGAGAATTTTGTCACATTCCGTATCTCAGCGGACAATTTTCAAATCGGGTTGATAAATAAACCCGTAATGAAGAATGTCATCGATAATCCGCATGCATTCATCTGTATTGCTCAAGTTAGTATTTATTGCAACACTATTATTCTCGTAGGGCGCATATAAATTTTGATTGGTAACTGAAAACAAACCAATAGTCGGAGTTTGTACGGCGTTGGCCAGGTGCATAATTCCACTGTCGGCGCCTATGAATACATCGGTATTTGCAATGAGTGATCCGATTTCCCGAACGTCTTTACTATAAAAGGTTGGCGCCCTGAATGATAATTTAGAAACGTTTTGAACCGGTAAAACTTCAATGATGTTAATTTCAGGAAATTCTTGTTGCAATCTCTCATAAAAATTTTCCCACCATAGTTCCGAATAACATTTGTTTCCAGTGGCATATGTAAATAGGCAGATCGTCTTCCGGTCGCTAGCCACCAGTTGATTCAAAAGTACTTTCCCATCTGCAAGTTCCGCGGGACTTAATTTAAGATCTAACGCTGGAATTGCGCTGTTACGTTGCTTAAGACCTTGCCCTGTCACGTAATTTCTGAAATTATAAACTGGGAATTTTGCGTGATGGTCGTAGTCGTTAAATTTAGACCGCAGGTTCTCAAAAATATCGCCTGAAACTTTATGTTTCGAGTTTGCAATTTGAAGAGACAGTTTTCCAGACGATGAACCTTTATCAACATTTATGACCATATCATATTCACGCGTCATAATTGAAAGCCACGACTCAATATACTGGACGAAATGTGGAAATGGTCTTTTTGGAAGTCGGATGATCTTGTCGACATTCTCATAATGTTTGAAAAGTCTTGGCGCCAGCTCCCCCCTTACAAATAAATCAACTTTGCATGCAGGAAAGGTATTGGCGATTTCTTGCAGTAGTGGAGTAATCAGTAAAAGATTTCCTAATCGATGATTTGGTCTACAAATAAGTACACGTTTGACTTCGGCCTCGATTGTGGTGTTTATACGCGCCGGTTGGGCAATTCTCGCCCCCACATTTACGGGCAGCGCCTGCTGAAAATGATTTGCGTCTAAGGAGTTCATAGTTAAAACCTATAAAAGCAATAATCATGAAAGATTCTGGAGAGAATCTGGAATATGAGAATCTAAATTGAAAAACAAGTCAACAAAAAAGAATTTCTTTCTAAGAACAATATAATTGGGACTTTGTTCGCGGGGGAAGCGACAGAAGCGTTAACATATTCACTCTTGTGACGTATTCTAGCTTTAACTAGCGCAGCTCACAATGTCCACCACGAACCACAAAGTCTCGCAACGCATTTTTCGCGTAGTGATCGTTGTGGTTTCGTTGTGATCGTGGTGACCCAGCATTTATAATGACTTGGCTAATCGATGACCACACCCAAATAACCGTAATTGACAGCATGAATTTTTGAATGTCAGTAAGTAATCAGGAATTCTGTACACTTGAACTACTACTGCTATACAGTGTTGCAAATTTCGTTATTTACACACTAGTCCTTGAACTTCAATAGAATTTTGAACAATGTACTTTGGCCATTATCGTTGTCGGAAATTAAATGAAGAAGCAAGCCATGATCATCTGACGATTCCAGGCAAAGTCCTTCAATTTTCTGATGATTAAATTGATTACTCACGTCGGATAAATTGGTAATGCCATCTAGACTTAATGTTGGCAGAAGCATTTTTGTGCTGAAGTTATTTAGCCAGCCAATGTAGCTGCTCCCGATAGCGCCATCGTCGTATGAATTACCCGTCGCTTCTGTTGTGAACAGGAACAACAACAAATCTTTGGATTCCACATAACACAATTCTGAAATTCCCAGATATTCTTTTTTACCTGTTGGTTGTTCAATGGACACCTTACGAAAATTTACTTCGTTCGGATGAGTCCAAAAGTTGTTGTCCGTAACAATAAGGAAATTATCAGGAAAGCTTTTACTTCCTCTGTTCGCCAGGATCATTTTTTGATCCATCATAAATGCTCCTTCAATATTCACGTCCGTAATCCCAGATTTCGCCAGCCTTTCATAAAAGACTTGCACACCGTTTTGCACGGGCGGCTTGCCATGATCTATTAAACCCTCAGGAGTTAAAGGAATAAGCAGAATTTTTTTCCGAGCTTCAGTTGAGCCTGAACCTAATACAAGAAGGTATTTATGGTTCATGATAGTAACGAGTACCGATGATTCCAAATCCACCTTTTCAGGTTTAGGAATTCTTTTCTGAGGATGATCAAACAGTAGCACAGAATCAACGGGATGATAGTTCCTGTCGAGAACAAGAGCAGTTCGTGCATCATCACCCAGGATATAAAGTTTATTCTGGTAATAATTAATAGATGAACCCGACGGAAAATTCGTCAGCAGTAAAAATTGCAGTAACTGAACGGTGGGATTCACTGTCGCATAAAGTTAAACTAGTGATAAACGGCAAACTCCGAAGGTAATCCGCATTTCAATCAGAATTCAACATGTGCTTAATCGCCATCCGGTTTTAGGGTGTTGATCCACGAAGCAATCTTTAATGCCTCTGCTTTGGGAACTTGCGGCATAGGCGCCATCGGTGTTTCATGTTCTGGCCAATTCTTCGGTTCAGGGTTGTATATAAGTTCAACAATTCTTTCGTTTGAGTATTTCCGTTTCGCGATATCGACGAACGCCGGACCGACTTGGCGCTTAGTCGTTTGGTGACAAGCCGTACAGGTATTTTTTACCAAGAGAGGTTCGATTTCTGCATAAGTGGGCGCCTTCCCTGCTGAAACGGTTTTGGTCGGGTTGGCAGTTTTGGCGGTTGGTTTAGCGACGTCACTAACACTCCGCTTGGTGCTTAATTCAGAAGGAAGAAGTTTCGTCCCTTCAGGAATGTTGTTTAAAGTATAGTATGCCGTTGGATGTAACACACGAACCTGGCCTGTCGATCGGATACCACCTACATTAATTTCGTGCAAATAATACTGCTTTAGATTTTCAACTACAAGCCTGACTTTCATACCGTCCTCTGATACCTTCACACCTTTCCATTTCAGCGGCTCTTCATTTACCGTAGGACTTCCGTAGACGGGATGATATTTGTAGATGAAATTTTTACCATTATAAGATGACAAATCTTCGGCAGATTTTCTGTCGACTGGTTGTGTAAACTCGATCTCAAAACCGTCGGGCATAGCGCGCACCGTTTTCATTTCCATGGGTACTTTTCCGGTCCACACAAGGCGTTGTAATCCGGAGGTAGTATTTCCTGCAGATCCCCACCCCCGGTTTGTTTCACCCACAAATAAAGACCCGTCGTGTCCCCAATTCATTCTTAAAACCCCTGATTGAAATCCACTTCTAAAATCAAACGCAACCCCCTGATATTCTCCGTTCACTTTTTCCATAACCACCCTCATGATCTTGCTTTGCCCCTGATCGCCCACAAACACTTGTCCTGCAAATGGCCCAAACTTCCCTGATGTTTCATCAGCCAAAAGTTCAGCATTGGAAATTCCCAGAATACCGTGTGGCAACCAAACGGCGGGAAGGCGGGTGGCGGGGAAATCTTTCTTCAACTCATATAGAAAATTTGGTGTTTCATTCTGAACATTTTCCGGTTTTATATACCGGCCATTTTGCTTTATCTGCCGTGCATCCACCTTTGCGTATAATTCATCCGTTGTAATTTTTACAGGAGAATTTGGAAGACCCGTCCATTTTAGGCCGGCGGGATGTCCCGTAAAACTGCCTTTGCTAAGGTGAAAAATTCCGCCGGTGCCCATCCAATCGCCTTGATTATCATCATAAAAAAGTTCTCCATCAATTACGGCAAGACCACATGGCGAACGCATGCCAGTTGCCCATGGCTCCATTGTACCATCTGGGTGAATCTTCAACGCCCAACCGCGCCAAGGCACCCGGCTTTCGCCGCGCCACCATTCTTCATCACCAAAAGCAACGTTGCCTGTTACAAAAAAACTACTATCTGGCGCGAGCTTAGGTCCGTAAGAATATTCATGGTAATGTCCTGACAAAGGCCAAGAATATACAGTTTCATATCGGTCGGCCTTTCCATCACCGTTGGTGTCGGAAAGTTTTGTCAGTTCTCCGCGTTGGGCAAGGAAGAAGGAACCGTCATGATAAAGAAGACCCAGAGCTTCATGCAAGCCGGAAGCAAATAACGTATATCGAGGAGCCTCCCCGTTATCCATCGTAGGATTTTCAATGACCCAAACATCACCGCGGCGTGTACTCACAGCGATGCGTCCATCTGGAAGAGTTGCTACCCCTCCTACTTCCAGCAAAATTCCTTCGGGCACCGGGAGCGTAAGAATTCTATAATAATCTTCTTCCTGTGGTGTTCGTGTATTTTGAGCGAGCCCATTCAACGCAAGGCTGCATCCAAAGATGAAGGCGAATATATTTTTTAACATGCTATGCATAATTTGATTGTTACGAGCTTACCAGATAATTGAATATTTCAGTGCGTTCGACATTGGAACGATCAATTCTTTTTTTCCATTCGCGTCGCGAACGACGGGTTGTAATGAAGGATTGACTTTGATATAATACTGTTTGTCATCAACCACATATAAATCGCTGGCCACTGATTGAATGGTAGATCCTTCAGCCAACTTATAGTAAAGCCCGGGTTTTGACCCCCGTTCCTTGATCGCTATCTCATGCGTTATCATGCGGTTGTTATCGTCCGGATAAAGTTTGTCTTCGACCTCAAGACCTTGGTAAGTAAAGTTGAACACAGGTCTGGCGCTGCTATCATCGATCCTATAGCCGCGACCTTGCATCCCACTATCCCGTGCCGATTGCGGAAATTGATCACTAGTAGCATTGGACAAGAAGGCTATCGGTTGCGAGTTAAATAAGTATTTAACGGCGCCCATCGGCCTAAATGATCCGTCACCCCGGTTGTGCCACATGGGAGTGGCCTCGACAAAATCTCCATGCCATACGCAGACAAGGTTTGATGCTGTAAGGTCGTAAACGTAGTGCGTGCCGGAAGGATCACCAACACCGATAATATGTGTAATACGATCCTTTCGTTGGCCTTTAAAATCAATAAATGCCCGTAACAGTTTCGGTTCGCTTCCTACGTT
>DASQTN010000240.1:0-2207 GCA_035641895.1 Chryseolinea sp.
AACCGGTAACCTAGGCGTTGAATTTGCTAAGCCAGCATTCAAGCGTTCTGTAAATTGAACGTAAACACCGGGCGTCCCACTTCTTTTACCAATCGATCGGAAAAATGATTTGAGAAAATACGGAAAATGCCGTCTTGGCTATTTTTTATTACTGCAATAAGCCCTGCCTTAACTTCACGAGCGAATTGAATTATACCATTAGCTTGGTCGTCTGCTTCATAAATTGTAACGGAATAATTTCGCAAGTCCGCAGCTTCGGCCATGTTTGTAAAAAAATCTTTAAGGTTTATATCTGAATAGTCCGTCGCCTTATCGCGAACGTGTACTAAGTAGATGTGAGCATCAAAACATGCAGCCAAATCAGCTAACGTGTCAAGTGCTTGATGGACATGTGCATTATCCTTTATCACATTCACTGCCAGGACAATCTTGTTGAAATCTTTTATCTGAAATCCATCTCTAACAGACAGCACCGGACATTTAGAAATTTTTATTACCTGTTCCGTATGATTACCTGTAAATACTTCAGCTGCATTTTCTTCACCCGATGTGCCCATTACCACCAGGTCAATGTTCTCACGCTGTAAGTATTCATCTATGCCGTCCTTGAATTCTTCATCCACGATCGCTGTTTCAATATCGACCCCATGCTGACTATATTTTTGTCCCAGCTCATCTAATTTTTGCTTGTTTAAATGAAGCAACTGAAGATTATATAGCTCTCCTTCCTTATCTACCTTACTGCTCACTTCGCCCATGGCTGTAAAAGTTTTGCCAAATGGATGACGGGTAAAATTCACAAGGCTTATTTCAGCTTCAGATCGCTCGGCGATTTCGAGTGCCAAAGTAAGACCACGTTCGGCGATAACAGAAAGATCAGTTGGGACAAGAATTTTTTTCATAAAGGTGATTGCGTTTGACTACTAACACCATAAAAATTACGCCAGGGACTTGTAGATGAAATTACCATAAAAGTTAGCTATTCAGTGGCTCGGAAGTTCATTAATTTAAAACAGTTGAGGAGAAAATTCCTCAAAAAATATAAATACAGAAAAAACCAGGCAGGCGAAAATAAAAAAAGCCAGACAAACTGCCTGGCTTTCTTTGGCATTGATAAATTATCAGTTTACTAAACGTACGTTAACTGCATTCAATCCTTTTTTTCCTTCCTTAAGTTCAAAAGTTACTGCATCATTTTCATGGATTTGATCAACAAGAAGTCCTGAAATGTGCACGAAATACTCTTGGCCTGTTGCCGTTTCCTTAATAAATCCGAATCCTTTTGACTCATTAAAGAATTTTACTGTTCCTTCTTTCATTATAAATTAATATTAAAAATAATCCGCAAATATAAGAGAATAAACCAGAGTTTGACCTGTGCGTGCGCACACATTTAAAAAAAGGTGTCAAAAGCCACGAATTGAGCTTCTAAGAGTGCTTTTTCATCCATTCGGAGGTATTGGTTATCAAATCAGGTGTTGGGTCAGATTTCTTTACCTTAAACGAATGGTCGGCGCCTTCAAATTTAACAAGCGTAGCCGATGGAAGGCCCTTACAAACTTTTTCTATCAAAGGAAGGCTCGCAAGTGCATCTCTTGTCCCCTGTAGAAACAACATAGGAATATTTATAGACTTAAGGTGATCAGCTCGCTGAATTTCCGATTTACCGGGAGCATGTAAGGGGAATCCATAGAACACAATTCCCTTCACTCCCACTGGTTTTTGGTTTGAAACAAATTGGGAAGACATCCGGCCACCGAAAGATTTCCCACCCAGGAAAATAGGTGTGTCCGGAAAAATTTCTCGCGAACTGGTGAGAACAGCGCCGACGGTCTTTTCAGCAACGGCAGGAACGTCGGGACGTTTGCTGCCTTTTTCAATATATGGAAAATTATACCTTACCGTCCCTATCGAATGCTCCGCCAATTGTGACGCGAGATTTTCCATAAAGGCGTGTGTCATTCCAGCACCGGCGCCATGCGCTAATACTAATATCGACTTTAGCTCTTTTGGTTTGAGGGTCAGCAACGAGATTTTACCAATGCTTTCGGAAACAGTGATCTGAGATAACTTAGATTTCATCCAACTAAAATACGAAATGCTGAAATAAAGCCAATTGTAAAAATTCTGCAGCAAGAGTTTAAAAAATCAAAACCTCACCCTCCAGCGTCATTGCTGAAGGGTGAGGTTTGAACATTTACAAAATC
>DASQTN010000241.1:0-4043 GCA_035641895.1 Chryseolinea sp.
ATAGCGGCGTTCAGCTGAAAGCTTTAAGCAGAAAGCAGAAGGCTTCTCCGGTAGGATATCGTGCGGTACTTGCAAAGCTGACAGCTTACAGCAATCAGTGGACAGCTTCTTTCGGTGTAGAACACGGTAATTGGCGTAAAGCTCAAAGCAGAAAGCTTGTCCGGTAGGTTAACTGGTAAGTGGTTCCAAGCGTGACTTTCTAAAGCTGTCAGCTTACCGCAATCAACGTACAGCTTTTTTCCGCGTAGGATGTCGTAGTAATTTTCACTGTAAAAGCTGTAAGCTGTTAGCTGATTGCTGTAAGCTAAAATCGCACGTTTCCCTATCATACTGCACCTCCAAGAGATTCTGAACTAGCTTTAAGCTTTAAGCTTTCTGCTTAAGCTACTCCACGTACCCAGAAAAAGTTATTCGTTGCACAGGGTTTTGTGGATCGTTAGAATAAATCGTTAGTGATTTTTGCAGCGCTCCCTTTCGGTCCTGTGGATCAAGAGAAATTTTTATCAAGCTACTTTCCCCTGGCTTGATAGAAATCTTTTCAGCAGAAGCCGTGACACAAGTACAATTGCCTTGCAGAGACTTGATGTCAAGTTCCTTTTTTCCAGTATTATAAAATTGAATTTCACGCGTACTCGCGGTGTGGGGTCTTAATTTTCCAAAGTCAAGGGTCGAATATTGTACTCTCAATTGTGGACTCTTCGCTAATTCTTCCGCCGTCAGTTGGGGAAATTCATCTTCCAACGTAGCATATATTGAAAATGATTTGGTTGACATTATTTCATCGTCTGTAAAGATCTCAACATTATCAGATTGAAATCCGTATTTGCCTTTCATTTTTCCATTGTAGCTGACTTTGATATTTCCTTTTTCGCCAGGTGCCAGTGTCTTGGGTTGAACATCGATTTTTATATAAGCCGGTCCTATGTACTTTCCGGAAAAAGTAACAGCTTTTTCGCCACCATTTAAAACCTGAAAATCACGAACAGTATATTGATCGTTGGTAAAAACCTTGCCCATGTTAAACGAACCGGATTTTAATTTCCAGTTTCCATTGGCCGCCTGAAACTGAACAACCTCAGTCTCACCCTCTACGGAGACTTGCCCTTTGATCTGCAGAATGATCGGATTGGCATCAAAATCAGTGGTGACGGTCAACGACTTATTGAAATAGCCGGGTCTGCCGATTGGGTTAAAACTTGCCTGGATAAACCCCGACTTTCCTGGCTCAATAGCCTCCTTGGTCCAGTCGGGAGTCGTGCACCCACAAGAAGCTTGCACTTTAAGAATTTTTATCGTTCTGGTGCTATTGTTAATAAAAGTAAATTCATGAACTGCTGCCCCGGCTTGCTCCCTGACTGCCCCAAAATCAAAAATCTCTTCTCGAAATTGCAGAGGCTTAGATATCTGACCGAAAGCACAAGCACTTGCCAAAAAACAAAAGAGGAACCATTTCAACCGCATCATTCTGACTTTTTAAATTCTACAAATTTAAAACTAATTCTGTTCTACTTTATTTTATTTTCTTTGCACTATGTCAAGAATTCTTACAGGTATACAAAGCAGTGGCAGACCGCATCTTGGAAATTTGCTTGGGGCTATCATGCCGGCAATTGAGCTTTCGCAGAAAGCGGGAAATGAATCCTTTTTTTTTATCGCTGACCTGCACTCGTTGACGACCATTAAAGATGCTGAGGTGCGATCGGCCAATGTACGTGCCGTAGCTGCAGCATGGCTGGCATTCGGTTTCGATATCGAAAAGAATTTTTTGTACCGTCAATCTCGAATTCCAGAAGTGTGTGAGCTGACCTGGTATTTAAACTGCTTCACGCCTTTCCCTATGCTGGCGAATGCGCATTCTTTTAAAGATAAGTCGACAAGGTTGGCCGATGTCAATGCAGGATTGTTTACCTATCCTGTTTTAATGACAGCTGATATCATTTTGTATGATGCGGAATTTGTGCCCGTCGGGAAGGATCAGCGTCAGCATGTAGAAATGGCACGGGACATCGCCGCTGGTTTCAATAATTCTTATGGTGAAACGTTTGTGCTTCCAGAAGCAAAAATTGAAGAACAGGTAATGACGATACCTGGAACCGACGGACAAAAAATGAGTAAGTCGTACGGAAATATCATTGACATTTTTTTGCCTGATAAAGAGCTGTTAAAACAGTTGAAATCTATTAAGACGGACAGTACTCCCATGGAGGCACCAAAAAATCCTGAAGGCGACACTGTATTTGCGATCTATAGTTTATTAAGTACTCCTGAACAAAAGGAGTCGCTTCGGAAAAAATACCTTGATGGAAATTTTGGCTACGGCCACGCGAAGCAGGAGTTGTTTGAACTCATCGTTCAAAAATTCCGTCAACAACGCGAGGCATTTACCTACTACATGAGCAACCCGGCGGAGCTCGACGAAAAACTCGAGATTGGTGAAGCCAAAGCAAGGCTCATTGCCCTGGATGTTCTGAATCGTGTTCGGAAAAAATTAGGCTTCAGATAGATAGCATTGGTCAGGACTTTTCGGAAGTCCAGACTATCTGTTGTTTATCTTTATTAACACTGAGAATTATACGTGTTGGATCCGGAGCCAATATCAGGCGAGTATCCTTACCGGGAAACTTATCTACTTCAACAGGTATGCCCTGTCCCAAATATCCAATTGGCATTAACACGTCATTATCCGGGCAATATTCGTCATGTACTTGCTGTAAGGCGTTTTCAAGATATTCACCGTATTCGTCCTGAAAATCGTCTTCAAGGTCATGCAATTGTTCCTCAAGATTATCGTAAGTGGGATCATTATAATTGACTTTGCTGAGCTCTTCGCGCTTTGTAACAATTTCCAAAAGCGCTCTATTCAGGGCTTTGACATCCATATCTGTATTTTTCGTAAAGATTAAAGAAATAGGTGAATAACAAAAGACTTATGAGTTCGCTTGCGAAATAATAATTCGTAAAAAATTATTGCACAAAAGTTAAATATGATTTTGCCTTCTTTATTTTTGGCAACTATTAAATATTGCAATGGAGAACCTTTTACAACTCGTTCAGTCAAAAGCACAAGCCTGGATTAATAGCCCCGTTATCGATGATGCAACAAAAGCGGAAGTAAAATCACTTCTATCAAAGAAAGATTCTAAAGAACTTATTGACAGTTTTTATAAAGATCTGGAATTCGGAACTGGAGGTCTCAGGGGTGTTATGGGGGCGGGATCCAACAGCATGAACCAATACATGGTGGGGATTGCTACACAAGGCCTTGCCAACTACCTGAACAAAACATTTCCTGGAAAAAAAATCAAGGCAGCTATTGCTTATGACAGCCGGAATAAGAGTCCATTTTTCGCACAGGTGACGGCTAATATTTTTTCAGCAAACGGAATAGAGGTTTACATGTTTTCCGAGCTTCGCCCCACTCCTCTTTTATCGTTTGCCATTCGTTATTTGAAATGTGATTCCGGAATTGTTATTACGGCGTCGCACAATCCGAAAGAGTATAACGGCTACAAAGCATATTGGAATGACGGCGCCCAGGTCGTACCTCCCCACGATAAAAACATCATCGACGAAGTGAAAAAAATTACTTCATTCGAACAAGTAAAGTTCGACCCTGTTAAGTCGAGCATTCATACGATCGGGCCGGAAGTTGAAAAGGCATATTATGACGAGGTAAAAAAATTAATCCCCAACAAGGAAATCATTGCCAAGCATCATGACATACCCTTGGTCTATACGAGCATACATGGCGCCGGTATCACGATGGTCCCCGAATGTTTGAAACAAATCGGTTTTACCAACATTCAGGTTGTAGAAGAACAACGCAAGCCCGATGGTAATTTTCCAACCGTGCAATCACCTAACCCGGAGGAAAAATCTGCGATGGAACTGGTGATCGCCAAAGGAAAACAAGTTGAAGCTACAATGGTGATGGCAACAGATCCGGACACCGATCGTGTAGGCATCGGAGTACGAAAATCCGACGGCGATTTTATCCTGTTAAACGGAAACCAGGCATTTTGCCTGATGATGTATTTTATCCT
>DASQTN010000242.1:0-4310 GCA_035641895.1 Chryseolinea sp.
CCAGATATCGAAAGGAAATGACTGGAGGCATGGATGAGGTGATGATCAGTAAGATACGCGATCGTATTGAACAATTGGATGAACTGGATAAACGAAGGGAAGCTATTATCACGTCCATAGAAAAGCAAGATAAGCTGACGCCAGAGCTGATGCAGACCATCGTGATGGCCGCAACGTTAGCGGAACTTGAAGATATTTATCTGCCATTTAAACCCAAGCGCAAAACGCGCGCAAGCGTGGCAAAAGAAAAAGGGCTTGAACCGCTTGCTAAAAAGATTTTTGACCAGGAAAATTTAAGTCTGGAGGAGGCCGCTACGGGCTTTGTCGATGCTGAAAAAGGTGTACAGAATACTCAGGAAGCTTTAGATGGAGCGCGTGACATCATCAGCGAATGGATCAATGAAAATCAGGATACACGCAAAAATGTTCGGGAGCTATTTTGGCATGAAGGCGTTATCGAATCGAAACTTTTGAAAGGTAAGGAAGCGGAAGGTCAAAAATACAAAGACTACTTTGAGTGGACTGAAGCTATTTCCAAAACTCCATCGCACCGGTTATTAGCAATGCGTCGTGGCGAGAAAGAGGGGATCTTGTCCCTCGATATTTACCCTCCTGAAGAAATGGTGATTAGCAAGATGGAGCGTCAGTATGTAAAGGCGGAGAATGCTTGTTCGGATCAGGTAAGGCTGGCGATAAAAGACAGTTATAAACGATTATTAAAACCTTCGCTGGAAACCGAAGTGCGCATGGAATCCAAAATGAAGGCAGACGAAGAAGCTATCCATGTATTTGCCGATAACTTAAAAGAGCTTTTACTCGCTGCGCCACTTGGCCAAAAAAATGTTCTGGCACTGGATCCAGGTTTTAGAACGGGCTGTAAGGTCGTTTGTCTTGACCGTCAGGGAAAGTTGTTGCATAATGATGTCATTTATCCCCATGAGCCACAGCGGCAAACAGCAAGGGCATCAGCTCTTATTAAATCTCTTTGTGAAAAATTTGACATTGAAGCGATTTCCATAGGTAACGGTACGGCCGGGCGCGAAACGGAAAGTTTTGTGAAGTCAATCGGCTTGCCTCATAAAATAGTTATTGTCATGGTGAATGAAAGCGGCGCCTCAGTTTATTCGGCATCCGATGTGGCGCGGGAGGAATTTCCCGAGCAGGACATAACGGTGCGTGGTGCTGTTTCAATCGGAAGGCGGTTAATGGATCCGCTGGCAGAACTGGTTAAGATTGACGCTAAATCAATCGGCGTGGGCCAATATCAACACGACGTCGATCAAACAAAACTGAAACAAGGTTTGGATGACGTTGTCATGAGATGTGTTAATGCCGTAGGCGTAGAAGTTAATACAGCAAGTAAAGAACTTCTCTCCTACGTTTCGGGCCTGAGTGCTTCATTAGCAAAAAACATTGTAGAGTTCCGAAATCACAACGGCCCGTTCAAGGACCGCGAATCGCTGATGAAAGTATCGCGCCTTGGTGAAAAGGTTTTTGTACAAGCTGCCGGGTTTCTACGAATTCAAGAAGCCGAAAATCCACTGGATAGAAGCGCAGTACACCCTGAGAGTTATCCGATCGTACAGCGAATGGCGACAGACCTGGGTTGTTCAGTAAAGGACTTGATGACAAGTGCTGAACTCAGAAAGCAACTCGATCTGGCAAAATATGTAACAGAAAAAGTTGGTCTTCCAACGCTGCAAGATATTTTAACCGAGCTTGAAAAGCCCGGACGTGATCCGCGAAAAGAATTCGAATTTTTCAGTTTCACCGAAGGGGTCAACAACATCAATGATCTTAAGATCGGTATGTCCCTCCCGGGTATCGTTACAAATGTCACTGCGTTTGGTGCTTTTGTTGACATCGGAGTTCATCAGGATGGACTGGTTCACATAAGCCATCTTTCCGATAAATTTATTAAGGATCCGAAGGAAGTTGTAACGGTTCAACAGAAAGTAAAAGTGACCGTTGTAGAGGTCGATGTGGCTCGTAAGCGTATCGGTTTATCGATGAAGAGCGATCCGTTTGCAGATGTCGTTCCGCAGCAGTCTCCGGCGCAGCGAGACAAAACCCCAAAACATAAACCGAAAGGATCGCCATCAAAGCCTTCTCATTCCGCTAAGCCTCCTGAGAAGGAAATGACGATGGAAGAGAAATTAGCAATGTTGGTTAACAAGTTTAAAAAATAAACTTTTTTTAATCTCGACGGCTATCGGGGTTTTCTCCGAGGCTTCTTGCGAGCAGCACTTTTCTTTTTCTGTATTTTTTTGGTTTGCAGCTTTTTGCTTGACTCCATCCTATAATTTGGTGACTTGATGTAATTGCGCTTAAGCTTATTCTTATACTTCTGACTCCGGCTAAACGCCGATCCCTTCGAAGGTGACGACAGCGTTTTTCTTCTTAATGCCAAGGCTTTGCTGCTAATTTCCCGCGCGTTTTTCTTTTTTGTGTAATAATTGTGATCGCGGAAATCCAATCGAAGCGTGAATTCATTCGAGGCACCGATGCTGCTACTGAAATCACCTGAAAGTATTTCGCGACTATATCCTATCAGCAAATTCTTATTGATACGCACCGCAGCGGTTAGCCCAATAGCACCGCCAGTCCTGTAAGATCCACCCAGTGTAAGCACATTTTTATAGGTATAATATAGTCCACCATCAATTTGATGGGTGCCGTTTGCAAACTTGCGTAAATACACAATAGGTTCAAGGAGATCACGCTCACCAGCAAGCGGCAACGTTAGGTTTAAGAACCCGGAATAAAATTGTGAAAACTGGGAAGTACTATCACTCAGCCCAACGAGGCTGCCCAAGCGATTTGCAGACGCTCCCACTTTAAAATATTTCGACGAATAATTAAGTCCGAATGAAAAATCTACGGCATTTGCATTAGGCTGATTTCCGTTTAGAAGATCATCATTCCCATCTATTACGTCGACTGCCATATAGTCGATTTTCGTGTTTAGGTATTCAACTGAAACTCCCATGGACAACATATTGTCATCCGTGAAGCGTAGATGATATGCGAAGGCGCCTGAAGCAAAAAGATTATCGGTTACGCCCGATTTTTCCTGATATACATTAAAGCCGGTTCCAAAACGATGCTTCGCAAAAGGTGTGTGAATACTAAAGAAAAGGGTTCGCGGTGACCCTTCAACTCCAGCCCATTGCTGTCGGTAAGACAAAGTTGCAGATCCCAATGTATTACCCGCAACGGATGGGTTATACAAAAATGAGTTGGTAAGTTTTTGGCTATACACCGGTACATCCTGGCTATATCCAAGCTGAAAAAGGCCGGCAAATAAGATAACGATCGGTAAAAATTTTTTCACATCCACTAGCGTTTTATGATGGAAACCGTTCTTGTAAGTATCTTTCCTGTGTCGTTGATTTTAACAACACAAACATATTGACCGGGAGGTAAAAATTCTCCGTTTTTCCGGGCATCCCAGTCATTTAAATAATTATCCTTTTTGAAAACTTCGACACCCCAGCGATCAAGCAGCATAACCTGATTCGAAGGATACTTTTCAATACTTTCGATGTACAAAAACGAATTTTGTTCATCGCCATTTGCTGTGATGACATTTTTAATCGCTGTTTCATCTAATTCCGCTAACGGCAAGACTGTAATGGCAGCCGACGCCGTTCCTTCACAGTTATTTTCGCCCGTTGCTGTTAACGTTACCTGATAATTTCCTTCCGAAGAATATAGATGTGTTGGCGTCGCATCCGTAGATGTCCCGTTGTCTCCGAAGTCCCAAAGAATAGCGTTGGCGGTTCCACCCGAGGTTTCGAATGAAAACTGGGCTGGCTCATTGACGATCACTTCTGCAGGTGCATTGATCTGCAACGCAGGTGTTTGTAATATTTGCACGGTCAGCGATGTCGCCGCAGCGCCAGCCCCGCAACTGTTTTCTGGCGTTATAGTGATGGTTCCGGATGTCCCCGATAGGGCGCGAATGCTTGCGGTGGTACCGGTTTGTGAGACAATTTCAAGCCCAGCTGTCACCTGCCAGTTATACTGAAGGGCGTTACTAATTCCCGATATCGTGTACGTTGCCTCGGCATCCGTGCAAAGCGAAACAGGACCCGTGACTGTACCGACGCCGGTCGGTTTGCTGTTGACTGTAAAAGTAGCCGTCGCCGAATTGTTACATCCTGTGGATGTATTATTTACGCGAGCGTAGAATGTCGTGTTATTGGTAGCCGTAGCGTTAGCGGGTGATGGCACGGGAGTAGTCAGAGCAGCATTGGTAAACCACGTCACAGTCAATCCAACGACTCCACTGGTGATGGCCGTATTAA
>DASQTN010000243.1:0-6695 GCA_035641895.1 Chryseolinea sp.
TCTAATTTCTGTATCATTTCCCTCAGAACATACGTGGGTGAGAACTGGTATTATTACCCTATTTCAACACAACGCGTTTACCTTCTTGCGCCGACTTTCGAGCAGCCGATAATATCTTTACCACAATGACATTGTTCTCAAGGGAGGAAAGATCATTTGCGGCTTGGATTTTACCGTGAAGGACGTCGGATAGGTATTTCAAATTACTTGTATAGACAGGAGTTTTTGCTTCGATCGTTTCATAGACATCCTTTTTTCTCTCTCTGATGATTTTGCTGTTTTGCGCGTGTAGATAACCAGTTGTACCAAAAACTTCGAGGTCTTTGATTCCAAACGGCCAATTCCAGGAAGCCTCGATGATTCCAGTTGCATCTTCATACTCCAATAAAATGGTTGCATCGTCATCGACCTTCGGATAAATATCCGGTTTAATTTGTCGGGTTAATGCGGTCACAGCCACCGGCGCCTTTCCGTTCATTAACCAGGTCATCAGGTTGGCACCATAGCACCCGAAATCGATCAATGCCCCCCCTCCATTTTTTATTGGATCCGTGAGCCAGCTTAAGAACTCAGCACTACATCCTATTTCCTTTGGTCCCTGATGTCCATCATGCACCACCATCTTTCTGATCGATCCCACTGCCCGCTGCTGATTTACCATTTCATTTACTTGTTGATTGCTCGGATACCACGTCGTCTCATAATTTGTAAGCACATGGACTTTGTATTGCTTTGCCAGCGCTGCGATACGGTCAGCTTGTTCGTTGTTTACAGCCAACGGTTTTTCCACCATCACCGACACTCCTTTTGGAGCGCATGCCTCGACCACAGCAAGGTGTTCAGCAATTGGATTGTAAGCTAATACCGCGTCGGGCTTAATCTTCGCGAGCATTTCATCGGTCGTATTAAAGAACAGCTTATCCGAAAGCTGGTAACGTGTTTTGTAACGTTCTATTAAATTTTTGTCGCTTTCAACGATACCCAGGATTGCAACCTCTCCATTTTTGTATTGCTGCATAAGACCATATGCATGATCATGGCTAAGGCCGACCACGCCTACTTTCAAAACCTGGCTTTCACCCAAAACACTGATCAACATAAAAATCAATACCCACAAATGTTTTTTAAGAACTATTGTTGTTAACAATACTGAGGGCTTTAAATGTTTTAGATACATATTGAATTCTCCTTTCAATTTTTATTTATCGGCGTGTAACCAGACGACCTTTTGTTTCGAAAGGTGGTCTTGTCCGAGAATATCTTTATATAGTTCGGGCCGTCTCGCTTCGATATATCTGTAACCGCCTGCCTGAACAAGTTTTTCGCGCGTCAAGGCTGCAGTCACAAAATCGTCGCCTAAAGTACGGCATTCCCCAATTATATCTCCGAAAGGATCGATGATCATTGAACAACCGTTTTTTAATTGATCGTCATCCATTCCGATAGGGTTGGAAAATACAGTATAAATTGCATTGTCATAGGCTCTTGCGGGAAGCCATTTCATCAACCAGCCTCGCCCTTTCATTCCATCAAACTCCAGCCGCAAGGAAGTAGGATCGCGCTGGCGGTTTTTCCAAAGTTCGGGATTAACGAACCCTGCTCCCGGCCGCGTTGAAGGTGTGCACATCGTTACATGAGGCATAAAAATGATATCGGCACCAAGAAGGCGCGTAGCCCTAACGTGTTCAATTATGTTGTTATCATAACAAATCAGAATACCGCATTTCCAGCCAAACAGTTCAAAGACACAATATTCATTTCCGGGAGTAAGGTGCGGATTTATAAACGGGTGAAGCTTCCGGAATTTTGCAATTACCCCATTGCCGTCAACGCAAACATAAGCTTTGAATAAGTTGTGGGATGAATCCTTTTCAAAGAGTCCGGCGAGAATGACAATTTTATTCTTCCCGGCAATTTCTGTCAATTTTTTTATACTGTCCCCGTCTGGAATCAATTCGGCCACTTCTAGCATCTCGATCTTAGAAAGATGACGGGCAAAAGTATATCCGGTTATTGAACATTCGTGGAAGGCAATCACATCCGAACCCTGTTCAGATGCTTTAGCGGACAAAGCGTCTATTACAGATAGGTTGTATTCCTTATCGCCACTTCTATTTTCAAATTGCGCCGTGGAAACTATCAAAGGATCTTTCATGTGTTAATATCTTTTATGTATGGTCACATGGAAACACCGGTTACATACCATGACTGTGGTGAACGCAGTGCCGGGTGACTAAACTTTATCAGGCTTGTCGGATCTTCGGTGACTGTAAGATTGTTTATCATTTCTTGATTCGATCTTTACGAACGATCAATATTCCATAATCTCAATTTTCCGAAAATCCATTGGGTGACTGTTCGACTGCAATGAGATGTATCCATCTTTGACGGCATCATCGCCGTCCTTAATAAAAGTTTTACCAAGTTCATGCGCCGGATTGTACTTTGGATTTTCAAAGCGAAGAATTTCCTCGCCGTTCACAAAGTGCTTGATCGTCTTGCCTTGAACATCAATCTCAAGAGTTACCCACTGATCGCCATGAAAAGTTCTTTTAACGGTGGCCGGCGTACAGAAGGATGTATTTTTATTACCGTTAATTTCGACCGTCGTACCGGAAGCACAAATTTGTCCAACGGGGCGCTCATCTTTACCATTCCCACCATGTAAATTATATTCTAAACATACCGGGAAAGATTGTTTTAATCCCAGTGACGCGGGCGCCTGACTGTGATATTGAACGCCACCATCCCGATAGCCCCACGTTGGAGCCCCAATGGTCGTCTGCCCCATGAATCGATATTCGACTTTTAACCTATAGTTAGTAAGTTTCTTATCATAATATAACGCGCCGAATGTATTTCTAAAGCTATCATATTGATCATAGCGGACGCTTAAAATACCTTTTTCTACCCGAAACGTGTTACCAAAATTCTCACCTAGTTTATAACCGGAAATTTTCATTGTCCACCCATCGAGATTCTTACCATTGAAAATGTTGACCCATTTCTCTTTGACGGAGATTTGGCCGTTGTCTTTCGGAATAAAAGAAAAAAACAGAAAGGGTAATGCCAGTAGAAAAAAACGATTACGAGTCATCGAAGTGCAATTAAGTAATCTCGTAAAGTAGCAAAAGAAGCTGAAAGCTGAAAGTATAAAAGAGATGCAAAAGGCTCCGAAAACGAGCTTTATGCTTTAAGCCTTAAGCTTTACGCTCTTTTAATATTTGAGGGTGACATTGCCATCGGAAGTTGACAGCACGACAGGAATACCGCCGCCGTTTGATTGACCACGCACGTAGGTCTTCTCGAACTTTCCTGTAAAGTTTTTAAATGGAACGTCGATAGATTCTCCTTTTATGTCCAAGTCAAGCCCTAACTGCCCGGGGATTGCTACGTCAATACTTCCACCACTTGTTCTCAAAGCCAGTTCAGTTTTTAATTCTACAACGGTGCCCCTTATGTTGCCATCGGAGGTTGAGGCCCTGAACGAGCCAGAAATTTCTTTGAAGTTTATATCACCATCAGATGTTTTTACCACGATATCACCTTTCACTTTTTCGAGTTCAATATTGCCATCACTCGTCGAGGCCTGAACATTTCCCATGATGCTTACCAACCGAATACTTCCATCACTCGTGCCTACGTCAACATGACCTTTGATTTGTCTCAGACGAACATCTCCATCCGAAGTTTTGCCACGAACAGCTCCACCGATATCCGTAATCTCAATGGACCCGTCACTTGTTCTACATTGCTGATCGGAAATTAATTTCTGAATAGAAATATCCCCATCCGACGTGGCAAGATCACAAGCAGTTTCTTTTGGTACATAAACCTTAAAATGCACGCCGATGGATGTATCAAAGCTAAAGCCACGGTTTTGAACCTTGTTTTTTACACTTATTGTAACACTATTATTATCATGGTGCGATTCTACACTCAAATCTCTTTCTAATTCGCTACGATCAATCTTTAAAAGCCTTCCGCCTTTTTTCACAACGTAATAAACGATGATCTTATTTCCATCTGTAGGGATGATATCCAGGTTTCCATCAAAAGACTTTAAATCGAGCTGCGCTGGAGTTGAGACTTGATAACTTTCCTTAAATGAATAATCGAATTCCTGCGCATAACAACAGGTACCAGTCAAGATGATGAAGACGAACGCAGTAATTATTACTTTCATAAAAGTTGAGCTTTGTCAAGTGAGAGACGTTTCTCAATCTTAATGCCAACCGACAAATCCATCGAAAGGATGCGCTTTCAAAATTATTGTTACCCTCGAGTGTACGCAACTGCAGGCTGAGTGTGCGGTTACGGGCGTTGTAAGTAAGTACAAGTCAACTTCCCGAAAGTTCAAGCAAGCTATGCGCGAAGAAAAACCTTCGGAAGGTTAACATCCAAGAAAGGGAAAATAACTGGAAGGCGTAAAGTATTACTAAGGCCCACGACGAGTCCGCGGATAAACAAATCCGCGGACTGTCATGTCATTTATTTTTGGTTTGCTAAAAACTCGATCACGTCTCTAATCTCTCTTTTTGAAAGAAGGGTTCCCATAGGCGGCATACCGGATGGTAAGTTTTGACGCTTGCTGATTCTTGAGAGTGGGACCTCCAGCGGTTCCGCGTCAGCCGTTTTAAGGATAAGCTCGGAGGCTGTTTCTTCCATAAGAATTCCCGTTACTTCTTGATTGTCTTTTAACGTAATTTTTACGGACCCAAAACCGGGCGCAAGCCTTACGCTTGGCTCTACAAGGGCTTGCAATAACTCCTCACGCTTAAGTGTTGTCCCGATTCCGCGCAATGAGGGCCCAACAGTTCCACCTTCATCACCCATGCTATGGCAACGCACGCATTGCGCCGTAGAATTGTACATAAAGATGTTTCGTCCATTCCGCGCATTACCACCGTACAGTGTTTCCGAAAAAGCATCAGCGTCCTTACCTGAGGTGCGGAGCGGTGCGAGTTTACTGATAAGTTTTTCCGAATGAGTAGAATCGACTGCCTCCAGCAAATCCAACTTAATACCAGGGGAAAGTTTATTGCTCGCCAATTGGTTGATGAGATCTTCCAACACAGGCTCACTTTTCTCCAGCGGCATTTCGCTTAAAACTCGAAGCATCTGTTGCTGCTCATCAATTGTTCCTTTGGCGAAAATCGGTCCGACGGTTGCCGGCAAATTTTCTTTGCTGATGTCCAGCTCATTCATTAAGCCGATCGAAGTGGTCCTTACGGAACCATCCTTATCGTTCATTCCGAATTTTATTACAGATTCAATCTTATCATATTTCAACTTGTGCAGCGCAATCACCATTGCCGATCTCACCGCGGGAGACGCATTTTGCCGTAGGATCCTTTCTAACTGTTGATTGTGATCATTGATGCCAAGTTCGCCTAACATATTTGCCGTTGCTACGAGCATATCTGAATTATTCGAGTTTAAGAACGGAGTAAGATTGGCTTTTACCTTACTAACAACGGGCGCAGGATCGCGCTCAATCTTTCCCCGATATCGACCATCAACACGGTCCATAACGGAAGGGTTAGCCCAAGTTCCAATCGTTGCAAGGGCCTCTCCCCGAATGACAGGAGGCACATCACTTCGTTTAGCGAAATTCATCAATATATCCAACTCCTTTTCAGTGCCAACGCGTAAGCAGGCATTTATGGCGCGACGTAAGAAGGGTTCAGATGTAAATCGTTTTTCATTCAGTGTTGCAGCTAACGCTGGCAAAGCGGCTGGAATAGACAAGTCATCATTGATTGCTCTAGCCGCGTCCGTTGCAATTGATTCACTTTTATCATTAAGGAAAAGAGCAACCTTTTCGTTTTGCATTCTTCTCAAAACCAATACTGCAGCCCTGCGCAACGCTTCATTTGAATTATTTGCCAACGCTGCCATGGGTTCTTCCTGCCCGATGCGTGAAAGTGCAAGGACTGCGGCATGTCTAAGGTAAACATCCTCATCATTGTTTTTTTCAATCATCTTCAAGAGGGGATCAACAGCCTTTGAATATTGCAATCGCCCCAACGCCTGAGCTGCAAAAAATTGCACGCGCGGATTCTCATGTCCCACGAGCGGAATAAATTTTTCCGCCGCCTCTTTATGTCGAATGTCACCCAGCACTTTTGCCGACTGAGCTATTATTTCAGGATCACTGTCGCTTAATAGGCTAACCAATGGCGCCGCCAAGGTCTGATCCTTTGCTGCCAGTTGTCCGAGACCCCATATTGCATGAATTCGAGCGTATTGATTACCCTTATCCGCTGCAACCTGCTTTAATATTTCCCCACCTTTCTGACCACGGTTTACTAATTCGAACTGTGACTTTTGGCGTACGCGCATGTCTTCATACGACAGCAGTTTTAGTAACTCAGCTTCTGTTTGTTCTTCATAGTCCATCTGAATTAAACGCTTGGTTTCGGCACGCACGTCTTTCAAATCGTTCTTGTCATCACTAACATCAAGTTTCCATACGCGACCATAATTTTTGGTACCCCAACCGTTGATCCAGTCCGCCACATAGAGAGCACCGTCCGGACCAAATCGAATACCCGTAGGCAGAATACCACTAACAACATCGATGTCTTCTGCTAACTCAAAAGAAGCTCCTTTCGGTTTCAAGCTAAAGGCCCAAATGTGCGAGCGACTGGGATTGCCGACAAATTCCACAAGAAAAAATTTGTTCTTCCAGG
>DASQTN010000244.1:0-2692 GCA_035641895.1 Chryseolinea sp.
TTCTTGGTCATCAATACCACACGTGCTACTTTTGCCTTACGCTATTGCCTTTTCAACACTATCACAAAGCCACCACCTTTAGCCATTGTAAAGTTAATCTTTGATTTTTTGTTAATGGTCTGTTTTGTAATTGCATAATCGGAGGGGTAACGATCTGCATTTACCCCATCCGTTAAAATGGTAGCTTCAAATTCACCGTCCTCAAGGAATGAAAAGTTGACGTCAATAGTTTTACCGTTCCAGTTGCTCATTCCTCCAACGTAGTAATCAGTCCCTTTCTTTCTCGCGGTGACAATATATTCCCCTACTTTTCCTTCAAGAACAAATGTTTCGTCCCATATAGTAGGGATACTACCGATTAATTCCATAAAGGCAGGTTCCAATAACCCCTGAGACGGGTTTCCGGAGAATAACTGGACAGGACTTTCATAGACGATGAACATGGCTGACTGGTGGGCCCGCGTTCCCATCGACATTACCTTTTCGCTGATCGGCCTGAAAGTTTTCTTTGTCGCGTTGTCAAGTATTCCAGGTTCATAATCCATCGGACCAGCGGTCATGCGTATAAAAGGAAGGAGCAGATCGTGGTCGGGGTGTGCTTTGTCGCTCCAGATATTATATTCCGATCCTAATACACCTTCTCTTGTAATAGCATTAGGCCATGTCCGGCTAAATCCTGCAGGCTTAAACGCGCCGTGGAACATGATCATGATTTGTTGATCGGCACACGCCTTGGCGATCCGGTGATAAAAATTCACCATCTTCTGGTCGTCACGGTCCATAAAATCGGTCATGATGAAATCCACGCCCCACTTTTTGAATTGCTTCAAGGCTGGCTCCAGCTGTCGGTCAAGAGTTGACGCAAGGGTCCACATACTTAGTGATATTCCTTGTGCTTTTGCGTAGGAAGAAATTTCATCCATATCGATCTGCGGATTGATCTTAAACAGATCAGACGTCTCACTCCAACCTGCATCCATCATGATTCTTTGGAAACCGAATCGCTTGGCGAAATCAATGTAAAATTTATAGGTGGCTGTATTTACACCTGCCTTGAACGGAACATTGAATAAATTGATGCCAATGATCCACTCGTCAGTTCCCTTTCCAGGTTTAATCCATTGCGTATCTGTGACACGCGACGGTGCTCCGAGTCGATATACCAGATCGTTTGAAGGGAGTTGCGCATCTTTTTCAGACAACAAAAATACGCGCCATGGGAAAGTTCTTTTACCTTTTGTCCGTGCAATAAAATCCGCGCGACGAGTGACAACTTCCTGCGGAAATTCGCCCTGGTTCATCTTCACTTCAAGTGGATATCCAGCATAGATGCCCTTCAATAGTTTATTGTCATTGAACCTTAAAAACATGCCGGGATAGTCTTCGAGGTCTGATTCTGTGATAACGACTTTCATGTCATTGGGATAGCCTATCATAACAGGCGAGAAAAAAAGCATTTCAGCAGATATGCTGTCCGTTGGTTTTATTAAGTATGGTTCTTCGAAACTTGTATGAAATATATCTACATCGGGGCGCTTCATTACAGCTGAGCCATAAAACTTAGTTTTCTGAGGGAAGGAATATTCGGCAACTTCGTTTTCTACCGTGATGGAGTCTTTTATGGTGGATAGAAAACGGTAAGCAAATCCGTCATTGTATACACGAACCTGAAGAGATATTTTTGATTTGAAGTCGATGGTCAATTGATGGTAGTGATCCCGAATTACTTTTCTTTTCTCTGTAACATGAGGAAAGATTTTAGCGTCTAGCTTTTGAATCGACGTTTTAATGATGGCCCAATTCGAAACACGCTTGGAAATCATTAATCCAATTTCCGAACGGTTCAGTATAACAGTTTCTTTGTATTGAGCGGAAATGGAAAGTGTTTGCCCTGCCGTTACGGATACGTGTATAGTATTGTCGGGCGATGCAACGGTATTTTGCGCGTAGTTAGTCGACAACTGGAAAAGGAGGAGGATCGAAACGTATAATCTCATAGTGAATTCATGAGGTGTAAATATAGTAACGATACAGTCAAAAGAGATTTCAGTGGAGTGTGAAAAACATTCACGCTCATGCAACTATTTGTGATGTAACCTTATCCATAGTAATAAGTACTCTTATTTGATAATCGCAAAGTTAGGCGATGTAACACCAGGCATTTCTGTTCATTAAGGAACGTGACCGTGTTCATCTTTGAACGTATCATGATCCATGTATCGCGAAAAAGTAAAAATTTTCGATGGTTACGGAAGGGTATGAAAATTGACTGGAGCCTTCTGCGTCACTGCCTAACCTACGTTGTCGACTTACTACAAACTGAGTCCGAATTTAAGCGCAGCGAGTAGAGCTATTCTAACACCTTCGACCTAGAACTGAAACCTGTGAAGCGAGCAATTTATTATTGCTGGCCCGAGATTTCTATATGCAGTCTCCAAACTTTAAATCAAAACTTCTTAAATGATCCGTTATGATAAAACTCTATTTGGTTATTTTATTTATTGAGATCCTCCACCCATCATTTGGAAAAATTAGAAACGGTTACGAGGACAGAATTGAAGGCGCCCGGATCTCGTTGCAAAACCTCAACATGTACTTGCGGGGCGACAGCGGACTATCTTCAACTGAAAAAAGTTTGTTGAAAGTTAAAATTAAAGTTTTGGTTGACCACATCTCTTACTATGAATTGACG
>DASQTN010000245.1:0-4180 GCA_035641895.1 Chryseolinea sp.
CTTCATGGGGATATGTAGCATTCATCCCACCATCGGTGTCACTACGATCAATTACGAGGAGAGTGAAGTAAAGAAGGCCATCGTTGAGGTATCGAAACAGGTCATTGCCATCACACCTCACGAACGGATAAATACAGCGGAAGCTTTTTTCATTTGTCCTCTTTCGTCGGTTGACACTATCATTACAGATGACGAAGGAATTTCAGCAACACGGGAATCCCTTAAAGACACTGGAATCAGGATATTGTAACCATGCCAACGCAAGCTGATGAACCTGTTGGCGTCAACCCAAATGTCCCTGCTTCAGCAAGAACCTTTGCTGCTTCATTGTCCTGACCTAACGTAAGAATATTGCGCCGGGCGCAGGGTTTGAGTCAAAAGCATGAAATACATTTGTCCCCCCAAACTTATCCAAATGACCCCTGCGAAATGTTGTCGCCGATTACAGATATTTTTGCCATAAATTTAAGTTTACAGGAGGATAAAGGGCTCCTTGAATTAAGACAGTTATGGACGGATTGAAGTTTAGGGTGATTTTCGGATTTCTTATATCGCTTTCGCTTGGAGCATTTGCACAATTTCAGCCCCGAAACCTTACAAAGCATTGGAGTATCAGGAATGGGCTTTCGCAAGGCGTGGTCAACAGCATCACACAGGATAGTCAATCTTTAATGTGGTTTGCCACCGAAGATGGCCTAAATCGCTTCGACGGATATTCCTTTAAAGTATTTCAATATGATCCTGACAATAGAGCCAGTATTACAGACAACTTTGTTCAAAGTATTTTTAAGGACTCAAAGGGAACTTTATGGGTTTCATCCAGGAAGGGATTATTGAAGTTCGATCCGCGCAATGAAACTTTCTCGTTGTATCACCACGATTTCGGCAATAAAAAGAATTACGCATCAAACGACGTCAGCTTCATCACCGAAGGGAGTTCTGGCAATCTGTGGATCTGCTGGTATGGAAGTGGTTTTGCTTCCTTTAATAAGGAGAAGAAGACCTTCATACCTTACACACCAGAAACATTACCCGGGTTAAGCAGCGAGAAAACCGTCGCCATGCTTGAAGATAAATTTGGATTGCTGTGGGTAGGTACTCAGGACGGCGGTGTAAATGTTTTTCAGGTCAGCCAGGGTGCTGTTGTTAAAAAAATGAATGATCTGTCGAGCAGTTCAAATCTTCCGTTGGTGAACGTTCACTGTTTTGCAGAAGATAAATTTGGAAATGTTTGGATTGGTACCACACAAGGTCTCGTTGTTTACAACAGGCTTGAAAATAAATTCTTTAAGTTCGATGATAAGAAATTTCCAATTTCCTCGGCGAATGTTTTTTCCCTCTTCACCGATAGCAATGACAATCTCTGGATCGGGTCCCAGGGAGAGGGATTGTACCAGTTGGATTTACGACAATTCAATACCAGGCCACCGGATGATTTTATTTTTGTAAGCGTAAAAAACCTGAACGATTTCGACATCTCAAAACGCACTATTCAATCTATTTACGAAGACAAAGACAAAAATATTTGGATCGGGACATTTGGCGAAGGGGTGTATTTTATCAGCAGCGTAAAAGAAAATTTTGTCAGGATCCAAAAACCAATATATAAAAACACTGCAGTCAGTTTTGTGCCCTATTATGGCATGTGCTATGATCGCGATGGAAATTTGTGGCTGGGAACCGATGGTGATGGAATTTATAAATCCGACTTCAACGGTAATACTATCCGTCATTTTACTTCCGACACAAACGATGGTCTGAAGGACAATGCAATTTTGTCAGCTCTTCGAGATGAAAAGGGGAGGCTGTGGTTTGGTTCTTACTCACAAGGACTTTTTATGTATGATAATGCTACGGACGGTTTCGTCAATTATCGATATAAAAATGCCAAAGCAAAAACTGGAGGAAACGACGTAAGAGTGATTTTTGAAGATTCAAAACACAACATTTGGGTCGGGACGAATAGAGGCGGTTTGTGTCTGCTGAACGAGGAAGAAAAAACTTATTCGAATCCCCCTCATTTCAACGAAGCGTTATTGACCGGGGATGTTCGCTCGATAACAGAAGATGTTGAAGGAAACCTCTGGATAGGTTGCTACGGGGATGGTGTTTATTCTTATTCACCGGTTACGCAAGAATTCAAGCGACATTTCAACGATCATAATGGAGAAGAAGAGCAACTGAAGAGTGAAGTTGTTTTTGCTATTAAAGCGGACCGTAAAGGAAATATCTGGATTGGAACACGAGGCGGAGGCCTTTGCGTTTTTCATCCCGGAGAAAACAGGTTTAAAAGATACACGGATAAAGACGGCTTGTCGAATAATACCATCAACGCAATTCTTATTGACAATAGTCAAAACGTATGGGCCAGTACCAATGCGGGAATTTCAAAATATGACGCCGCCAGCAACAAGTTCTTCAACTTTAATGTCTTCGACGGTTTACAGGAAGGGCAGTTCAATCCAGGCTCAGCGTTGTATAATGAGTTAGGAGGATACATGTGCATGGGAGGCACCCTTGGGCTCAACATCTTCTATCCTGATCAGATCAAAGAGAATCTTAACAAACCGGAAATAATGCTGACGGGCCTTTCCCTTTTCAATAGGCCAACGCGTGTTAATGACAGTACCGATGGAGATCCCGTTTTAAAGCAAGTACTTAGCTACACTGAGCGAATCGTTCTAAAAAATAATCAGAATGTCCTAACCTTCGAATTTGTAGGATTGAACTACAGCTATCCCGAGAAAAATCTCTACGCATATAAATTAGAAGGATTTGATAAAGACTGGAATTTTGTTGGTGATCAACGAACGGCTACCTACCGTTATTTGCCTCCGGGGGAATATACTTTTTTTGTCAAGGCGTCCAATGTGGAAAATGTTTGGGACACAGAACAGGCCAGCGTTGCAATTGAAATTAAACCACATTTCTGGCAGACACCTTTCGCCTACGTCCTTTACGGTTTATCAATTGTTGCTATCACATTCGTGATATTTTCATTCCGAAAAAAACAGTTGAGCCTGCGAAGGAGATTGAAGATTGAGAAAAGTCAACGTAAGCATGAGCGCCAGTTGGTTCAGCAAAAATTATCTTTTTTTACGGAGATCTCTCATGAATTCAAAACTCCACTCACACTGATGATCGGTCCCCTTGAAGAAATGTTAACAAAAGACATGGGTGTTACTCCTGAGGGACGAAAACTAAAATTAGTTTATCGAAATGCGCATAAGCTTCTGAATCTTATCAATAAACTTCTTGACTACAGAAAAATAGAAAGTGGTAATATACTGCTGAAGGTAAAGGAAGATAACATTGTTGGTTTTGTTGAGGAAGTATACATCACATTTAAGGAACTGGCCAATCATAAGAATATCAAATTCCATTTTCACGCCGAGCAGCCTGTGATCATGCTTTGGTTTGATAAAGAGAAACTGGAAATGGTCCTCAATAATATTCTTTCTAATTCTTTTAAATACATCGGAAAAGGAAATGAGATCAATATCCATGTATCACGGCAAATAACGGATAAACATCCGCAAGGACGGGCTGTTCTCAAAATCAGGGACAACGGTGTCGGCATTCCGAAACGTCACCTTGGAAATATTTTTGACTGGTTTTATAAGGGTGATAGTTCCGGAACGATGAGTTCAGGCATTGGGCTATCGCTTGCCAAGAAGCTGGTACATCTGCACAAAGGCGAAATCTTTGTCGAGAGTGTTGAAGGTAATGGATCGACCTTCAGTATTAAGATCCCGCAAGGAAAGGATCATTTAAAAGCCGACGAAATAGTCATTCAAACAGACTCAGATCAACTGCTCCCTGACATCAAATCGGAACATGTTAATGAAAATCTGCTACTGCACGCGGCCGAACAGTTTGCATCAAACCGAAAGGGGTTCAAGAGTATACTGATCATTGAGGATGACGAAGAGATCAGATCTTTCTTAAAGGAATATTTTGAAAAAGATTACCGTATCCTCGAATCTGCAAATGGAAAGGAGGGTCTTGAAGTTGCGATGAATATACCCCCAGATCTGATCATCAGCGATATTATGATGCCGGAAATGGATGGAATAGATTTTTGCAAAAGCATTAAAAACAATATTAGGACCAGCCACATTCCAGTAATTCTGCTTACGGCCAAAACGAGCCTAACACATCATAAGGAAGGCATTGGTAC
>DASQTN010000246.1:0-2843 GCA_035641895.1 Chryseolinea sp.
CAAGTACACGGATCAATAATTCATAACGGGTAGAATCATAATCCTCAGGCTGCGTAATCGGAATCATATTATTACGGTCACGCGACAAACAGATTCTGAAATTGTATGCCTGGATTTTTTTATCACCAGACAAACAGATTCTGAAATTGTATGCCTGGATTTTTTTATCACCTGTACCATTGGGTGGCAATTTTTCACTGCTTATTCCCCAAAGCAGACCACTTTCTGGCTTTCCGGGTATTTTGTAAGGATCAATTCCATCTAAAAACTGATGCTTATCGCGAACCTGGACGCCGTTGTAGGTTTCGTTATACTGTGAATTTGCCTCGCGTCCAGTGGTATAAGAAACGCCTGCCTTGGCCATTAAGTCACCTTCATAGGTGCAGTCGATAAACATCTTGGCACGTACGAATTGATTTGTAGTCGCTGATGGATTCGAAGAACTTTCTATGACAATTTGTTTTACGGTCCCATCTTTTTTTTCGACGCTTACAAGCCGGTGATCGAAAACAATGTTTAGGGATGCCGCCTTTATATATTGTTGGAAAGTTTGCTCTGCAACATGCGGCTCGAATATCCACTGTTCAAATTTTCCATAGTGCGTGCCTATACGCCGATAGAAATCACGCGCTAATCCTGTCACAGCAAATTTATTACCGATATCAGTGTAGCCTAGTCCGCCCGTTGTCAACCCACCGACGTGTCTGCCAGGTTCGACAACAATAACGGATTTGCCCAACCTCTTCGCCGTATAGGCCGCGATAATGCCTGCGGAAGTCCCTCCGTAAATACAAACATCCACCTCTGTTACCTTCTGTGCATTCGCTGGATGTGCGGTTAGGAAAGCAAAAGCTGCTACAAGGAAAATTGTAACTTTACTTGTCATAATTACTGGAGGGAAATTTTGATCTATATGCGACTCACAGCATTTAGTTCCTGGAATGCTTGTGTTAACCGATTCTTGATTGAAGTTTCACCTTCACGGAGCCAAACGCGCCCGTCATAGAATTTCTTGTTCGGAGAATCATCGCCTGTAGGATTTCCCAGTTGAGATTGGAGAAATGCCTGGTTCTTTTTGTAGTAATTGTGGATACCATCCCAGTATGCCCATTGAATATCGGTATCAATGTTCATCTTAACAACGCCATAGCCAATGGCTTCACGGATGGCTTCAGGTTCAGAACCAGATCCACCATGAAATACAAAGTTGACCGGATTAGCCTTTGTCTTGAATTTCTTTTGAATATAATCCTGCGAGTTTCTAAGAATGGCGGGCTCCAGCTTAACGTTTCCAGGTTTATACACGCCATGAACATTTCCAAAAGACGCAGCAATCACGAAATGATCACTTACCTTCATCAATTCTTCATATGCATAGGACACTTCTTCAGGTTGTGTATACAGTTTTGAGCTTTCAACACCGGTATTGTCAACACCATCTTCTTCTCCGCCTGTCACCCCTAATTCAATTTCGATAAACATGTCGAGCTTTGTCAGCTTTTCAAGATAGCGCTTACAGGTTTCTATATTTTCTTTTAAGGGCTCTTCAGAAAGATCAAGCATATGTGAAGTAAACAATGGCTTACCATGCTGTTTGAAGAACTCCTCGCCATGCTTGATCATTCCATCCACCCATGGTAATAATTTTTTGGCTGCGTGATCTGTATTCAAGATCACCGGTACACCGTAAATTTCGCTCGCCTCATGTATATATTTTGCGCCCGCGACAGCCCCGGCAATTGACGCTTGCTGACTATTGTTGGATATTGATTTTCCTATAAAAAAGGATGCACCGCTATTTGAAAATTGGATGATCGTTGGTGAATTGACATTTTTTGCCGCTTCTAGAGTAGCATTGATCGTGTTTGAAGTTGTAACATTTACTGCCGGCAAGGCAAACTGATCCGCCTTTGCTTTTTCAAAAACTTTTTTTGCCTGAGTGTAATTAAGAACGAGTGACATGGTTTTGTATTGAATGGTTAAACATTGAAGTTGTTCCTTCGGGAAATTTACGCAAGTTTAAACCTATTCTTTTATTTTATGCAGGAGATTTGAATTTATTCCAAACGTTGTAAAGCGCAGTATGATCGCCAACGTTTCCGGGAAAGACAATGTATATCATTTCTGAAAATTTACTATTCCAATCCAGTTGCCACACTGGCACGCCAGCGATTGCCTGACCAAGTATCAACGCCGACGCAGCCCCTAGCCCCTTTGAGGCAAGATCACTAGAAGTTATTCCACCTTTGGCTAAAAGAAATGATGGCTGAACTGTGAGCCCTTTCACAATGTCCACTAAAAAAGAAGATACCGTACTATTTATCGCTAAACTGATTGCCGCATCTGGTCCCGATTGGAGTTCTCTGCTCGTATAAAGCACTACATCTTTTCCGGCAGCTAGCCACCGATCCAGCCGAATGCTAATTTCTTTTGGACTCTTTAGGGACCCGGCTAATAATTCCGTCACGTTAATTTCAATCGCCTCATGCTTTTTCTGTTCGAGAAGATGCGCTAACTGACTCGTGGATTTAGGTACATATGATCCCACCACGATCAACGATCCATTGATTGAATGATTACCTTGTGTTGGACTTAAGATTTTTCCTGGAGCGATGCCAGCCCGAATCGAAACAAATGTCGCAGAACTTCGATATAGAAATTGCTTGCCTGATTTCTCCGCCTGCAGTACACCCATTGCCAATACCTCGAGATCTTTATAGGACGTTGCATTGACAATGACAACATCTTGAGCGCTGCAAGAAATCAACTTCGCGGCAACTACCTCGGGACCTCCGACGCGTAT
Organism: Chryseolinea sp.; assembly: GCA_035641895.1. Taxonomy (GTDB): domain Bacteria; phylum Bacteroidota; class Bacteroidia; order Cytophagales; family Cyclobacteriaceae; genus Chryseolinea. The sequence continues at coordinate 2,804 of DASQTN010000246.1, forward strand.
TTCGTCGAGCGAGCATGAGACAACTTCAGAGGCTTTGATT
>DASQTN010000247.1:0-3917 GCA_035641895.1 Chryseolinea sp.
GAACCTTGAGACGCCTGCTTGTGAAACAAATTCGTCATGAAGTTGCTAAAATCCTGGGCACGCCATATTCTGCGTAGAGCATTCGTGCTGTACGCATTGAGAAGTATTTCGTTGTTATGCTTATAAAATTTCACGCAGGCCTCTGATAGCCATTTAACATCTGCTACAGCCAGGTTCAATCCTTTGCCACCGGTAGGTGGAACAATGTGAGCAGCATCACCGGCGAGGAATAGTCGCCCGCATTGCAGGTTGTCAATCACGAAGCTTCGCATTGGCGTAATTGTTTTTTCAAATATCGGTCCTTCGTTCAGGCGAAACCCTTTTGTGTGTAAACGCAGTGACAGCTCATTCCAGATTCTATAGTCACTCCAGGTATCAATTAAATCCTCGTTGCTCACCTGAAGGTACAGCCGACTTACTTTGTCACTTCTCAGGCTATGCAATGCAAAACCCCGTTGATGATATGCATATATCAATTCGTCCGTCGCAGGTTTTGCGTACGCAAGTATACCAAGCCAACTAAAGGGATAGTCTTTCCGGTACTCGTGGTAGGACCCATTAGGAAAGCACTTTCTGGAAATGCCATGAAAGCCGTCACACCCAACAGCAAAATCGCATTTCAACGTCTGCGGCTTTCCATTGTGCTCATATGAAATGCTTGGCGATGTGGTGTTGATGTTGTGAATGTCGGTTGCTTCCGCTTCGAAGACGATATTGATTCCTTTCTCCAGGCACGCTTTTATCAGGTCCTTTACCACCTCTTGCTGGCCATAGATGGTAATACAACGTCCGCCGGTAAGTTCATCGAATGGCACCCGGATCCTTTGTTCATCAAAACTTAAATAAACACCGCGATGCACCAGGCCCTCGCGGTTGAGTCGTTCAGCTATTTCCAGATCGTTAAATAGGGTTACTGTGTTTTGTTCTAAAAGGCCAGCGCGTGGCCTTGATTCTATGTAAGCCCGATTTCGGGATTCTAAAATTACAGATGATATCCCCTCGCGGCGTAGTAATAATGCTAAGGTTAGCCCGGCAGGTCCGGCGCCAATAATTCCAACCTGGGTTTCAGACTTCATCAGATGGTAGCATAGGGTGAAAAGTTAGTCAAATTTACTTTTTGGTGATTTTTTTATCTTTGGATTATTGTGTATAATACTTGGACTTTTGAAACATTGTCAGTAGATGGATTAATAAACGCCGATTCACTAGTTTACTTTTTTCATTTTAACTCTCCAGAATTGAGCGTTCCAAAATAGAGTCTGATTTTTCATGCCGCTTTCAAAAAATAAACCCGTCAGGTTCGGATTGTATGGTGAAGAAGAAGTCATGTTGCCTGATTTCCTCCACTGCGAGTCGATGGAGTTTCGAAGCAGGAAACATAATTGGATTATCAAGCAACACTTACATGCGAATTTGTTTCAGCTCTTTCTAATAGAAGGTGGAAGGGTGATGTACGATTTTGAAGATGAACAACATCTCGTGGCCGGACAGGCTATCGTGATCATACCTGAAAATATATTGCATGGGCTGCAGGTGAGCAAGAATATAAAAGGAATGGTACTGACCCTTTCTACATCATTTTTGGAGACGGTCTTTCGCTTAGCACCATTCGCCATGATGGAGCTCAGCCAGGCTCGTGTCATAAAGGATATAAAAAACCGGAAGTCGTACGCGGCAATAAAAGCACTGCTTTACGAATTGCATGATGAGGTTCGGGAGGAATTGCCAGAAAAGGGTTTAATACTCCAAAGTCAGCTTAGTTTATTATTAAGCAAGCTCTTTCGATTATCTATTGAAATCTCTGATGGCCCTGTCGAAACGGGTAGCCCGTACTCAAGGTACTTTAATTTTTTTCTACGAAGTATTAAAAAGTCATATACACCAATGAAGTCTATTGCTCATTATGCAAGAGAGTTGAATATTACGACGGTGCACCTTAATAGGATCTGTCAGGCGGCGGTGGGAAAACCAGCTTTACAAGTTGTCGATGAATTTCTTTTTCTTGAAGCGGAAAAATTTTTGAAGCATACTGATTACAGCATTTCTGAAGTCGCTTATCGACTTAATTTTGAGGACCCGGCTTATTTTTCTAGGTTCTTCTCGAAGTATGCAGGGGTTTCACCAAAAGTTTTCAGGGAGACGAAATAGCATCGAAATCCCGGTTTATTTTTTCGCCTTTACAGGGTATTTTTTGAAGATCTTAACTGTATAGTCACCGATAATCTTTTCGATGTCATCGGTCAGGCTAAACGTTTTTTCTACCATCCCCGACCATACCAGTTTTTTTGTTCCTGTATCGTACATGGCGTATTTGAGCACACCGTCTTCTTCCGTCGTTTCAATAATGTTGCCTCCAGCTACCGGAACGGAGCCTGAAACATAATAACCGGGACCTGCTACACCTACACCCACGCTGAGCATGGCGGTTTGCGAGTATGTAGTGATCTCTTTTACACTGGTGTAGAACAAAAAGATGGCGTCTGGCCGGAGCGTGTCAACTTTCAAACCGCGAGCCGCCAATTCCTTGTCGGCTGAATATACGATGTAGCCCCCGTACAATTTATCCCGACGGTGGCGGTTTAACACACTGTCACCTGGAGCCAGCCAGGCATACGTTTTAAATTTTTTAAAGTCGGTGCTCGTATTACGGTCAGAGACGACGGCCTGTGCCTGAAGGTCTGAAACCATAATGCCAACGAATGCAAGGAGTAGAATTAATTTTTTCACCATTACCTGGATTGGATAATTTGTGAAAGCTACCTAACTGGCACAACTGTTACAAATAATTGCGCATTTAGATAGTGCGTGTTTTGGCTCGGACGTGACCATATATTTGTGCAATGCGAATGCGCTACAAGACATTTACAATGCGTACATTAGTATGTTGGCAAAAAAAGCACTAACCATTTCACCACAATGAAAACAACACTTCTGTTCGCTTTGGTTTTTGGGGTTATAATTTCTTCCTATTCACAAATAAACCGTAACCGGAAAACGGAAGCGACCGCTGAGCAGTTTTCAGTAAACGGGAATAAAAAAAGTGCGCCTTTCGACAAATATAAGTTCGTTGACAAGTTCCCCGGTTCATTCAAAGATGCGGGGTGGAGCTATGACTTCTTATCGCCGTTGCAACCGCTAGGTAAGTCCAATGAAGAAATATACTTTGGTTGGACCATGCCTTGCTTCATACCAGAGGGTATGTTCTCTATGAGAATCTATAAGCCGGATTCAAGCATAAATTATACAATGTTGCTTAAGTAGTATGTTAAATGCTAAAAACTCGATACTGCAGAAACTTCTAAGAATATTAGATATGAAGAAATCATTTTTTATCGCGCTGATGGCGTTAATAACTTCCACCACCCTTTTCGCGCAAGACGTGGGCTCATCAAAAAGATCAAATAATGTATTGATGGTTCGATCGCATGGACCCGGACAGCGAACATTCGATTCACCTTTATACTACATCACGGTTGACAATAACGAACTACAAATACCAGAAAATGGCGATTTAAGAGACTCCACCTCAATCGCCAACGCTCTAGGTTATATTAACCCGGATTGGATTCATTCCATTAATGTTTTGACGGAGACGAGCGCTACAGATAAATATAATTCCTTGGGAAAAAATGGTGTAATTTTTATTGAGTTGAAGACCGGCACTCTTGAAAAGATGCCAGTTGACTTTAAAAAGAGATTTAAGCCAATTAATTGAAATGGGCAAAAATGCGTTGTATAGCCTGACGGTAGTATGACATTGTAAGATCGGCTAGGCTCATCACAAATATTTTCCTTCCTCATTGCAAACTGTTAGTGACAGCTATAAAAAAAATAATAAAATTTGAAATGAAAAAAGTGAAACGCGGTGTCCTCAGCCTCCTGGTTTTTTTTGCCATTGTTATAGCGATGTTTTCGTG
>DASQTN010000248.1:0-2911 GCA_035641895.1 Chryseolinea sp.
GCCGTATGTCTAAGACACCTTCGTCGTATAAACAGGTCTTTAGAGTCCCTTGAGCGGTCACTCGGATTCGATTGCAAGTTCCACAGAATGTCCGGCTGAAAGCGGCAATAATTCCAACACTGCCTTTATAACCTGGAATTTTATAGTTATAGGAAGTGGAGAAAGGTGCATCCTGTATTTTTTCCAGCGTTGGATGAAAACCCTCTATGTATTGCAGAATTTTTTTGTGGGTCCAGTTAAGGATAGGATAGTGGTTGCCCTCGCCATTGAATGGCATTTCTTCAATGAAGCGAATATCGACAGCATTATTTTTAGATAATTCAATGAGCGGAAGAATATCTTCAACATTTTTCCCTTCCATAACTACAGCATTAATCTTTACTGGAATTTGATGTTCCATTAATAGGTTTAACGTGTTCATCACCGGCTCAAACTCATCACGCCGCGTGATTGTATGAAACCTCGTCTTATCTAAAGTATCAAGGCTAAGATTGACTGAAGCAATACCTAATTTTTTTAGCTCTGGAATAAAAGGAGCTGTAAGCACCCCGTTAGTGGTGAGGTGCAGATCCTGAATGCCGGGAATCTCGATGATGCGATTGATCAACTTCATCAGGTCGTTTCGAACAAACGGCTCGCCCCCAGTCAATCTTACTTTCGAAATGCCAAGCGAACTCAATACTGTCATTAAACGCTCAATCTCCTCGAACGTTAATAATTGCTTTTTAGGCAAATAACGAATTCCCTCCTCCGGCATGCAATAAAAGCAACGAAGATTGCAGCGATCAGTGACTGCAAGTCGAACGTATGTTATAGGCCTTCCGTGATTATCGTAAAGCGTTGCCACTTGAACTTGAATTATTTACAAAGTTACCCTTATCTGTTAAATGTTAAGCGTTATCTGGGAATAGTTCTCCGTTATCCGTTATCCGTTGTTGGTCGTCTGTCGGGGCGACAGCAGCACCATTGTTTTAATACTAAAAGAGTATCCCTGAAAAAACGATTGCAATATACTATGATAGCGGGGGTAAGAAACTAATTCAATGCCCTAAAGCGTTTCAATCTCCTGCAACCGAACAGTCGCCAGGAACTGATAAAATTTAACGGATAACGATTAACTTTGCCTTTATGAATAGATATAAAATCAGAGCCTTTGGAATTACAAAAGAACTGTTGGGCGGAAGAGAGGCCAGTATTGAGATTAAAGGGGACACGGTGGGAGCGTTGCGTACGGCACTAAATGAAAAGTTTCCTCAGTTGTTAGACTTGCGTTCGCTGTTAATTGCTGTCAATAACGATTATGCCGATGAAGATGTACGTCTGAATCCTGCAGATGAGATCGCCCTTATTCCACCGGTCAGCGGAGGATAAATGTTTTTCTTTGTGTTTTTAGGGTATTTCCTTACCTTCATTACTCGCTGCATTTTATTGTTCAACCCAATCTTTTCAAATCATGATTAAAATCACAGAAAAGTCTATTGACGTTCAAAAAATCATCGATACAGTATCAAGCCTAAGCGCTGGTGCTCTCAATGTTTTCGTCGGAACTGTTCGCAATAATGCAAATGGAAAAAATGTGCTCTGGCTTGAATATGAAGCTTATGAGACTATGGCGGTGGCGCAAATCAGGAAGATTATGGATGAAGCTTCGCACCGATGGCCGTTGTTGGGGTGGGCAGTAAGTCATCGCATCGGGACCTTGAAACCGGGTGAAGTGTCCGTGGTGGTAGCTGTATCAACGCCCCACAGAAAAGATTCGTTTGAAGCCTGTCAGTATATTATTGATTCCGTAAAAGCAGCCGCGCCTATTTGGAAAAAAGAAGTGTTTGAAGACGGAGAGGAATGGGTATCAGCCCGCCCGGAAATGATGAAAGCTTGATGAGTTTTATCACACCTAAACTTAATAAAAAGGCTCCTTCGTGGGAGCCTTTTCTATTTTATGCGAGTAAATACACTACTGTCGAGACGATGCCTACTGCCATTGAAAATCCTATACTTAAAGCGATAAGCAAATCACGATGAATCGGATTAACGTAAGTCTTAACTGTTTTCATGGATGTTAGTGGTTTTGAGTATTATGTTAACAAAGATAACCGGAAAAAGTTATAATTCGTACCAAACCTTACATCGCAACTCGTAAGGTTTTGAAAAATGCCCTTTCGAAAACTGTATCTTTTTGATAATCCCGCATTTAGGTTTTAAAAATTATCCTGAAAAAAAATTGGAGATCGAAGAAAAAAGTCAACCGCAACGAGAATGGCAGGATGAAAAAAATGATATCCTAAGGTCTCAGACTGATCCTCAAGCATTTAGGCCACTTTATGAAAAGTATTTCAAACGAATATTTTTATTTGTCCTTCACCGTGTAGAGGATAGATCGGTGGCAGGAGACATAACCTCCCAGACGTTTTTGAAGGCGCTTTTGAATATTGGGCGCTTTAAATTTCGCGGGTTGCCCTTCTCATCCTGGCTGTTCCGAATTGCGCTAAATGAGTGCAATGATTATTTCCGGAAAAATAGCCGCTATAGAATTGTGACAATTGACGATAAAGCTGTTGAACATTTGTTTGAGGAGTTGACGAATAATACGCGTGAAGAAGACCTTCGTCAACAATTGCCTGTGATCCTTCAAAGGTTGTCACGAGAAGAGCTTCAACTTATTGAATTGAGATTTTTTGACCAAAGGCCTTTTAAAGAAGTGGCCGATATAATTGGGATTACGGAGACTTACGCGAAAGTTAAAGTGTACCGGATCTTACAAAAAATGAAAAAACTTTTCCTGAAGGAATCATGAAGCAAAAGATTAAAATAATGGAACAAAAACCAGAGCCATCGGACAATGAAATTCGCAGGTATATGAATTTCGATCGTCTGTTGGACGATAGAAAAATTGCCCTGAACTCAGCGAAGA
>DASQTN010000249.1:0-2823 GCA_035641895.1 Chryseolinea sp.
AGGATCATTTGCTGTAGCTTTAAATTCGCTGTTAAACCATTTTTCCCAAGTCATTGGAGAAATTTTGGGCATACTTCTTTTCTCAGCAAACCCGATAATAGATTTTGCGATTGCTCCAGTTACTTTGTTTCCAAAAACTGCACGATAACCCCACGGTAAAACAGAAGCCAGCTTCATGGCCAAGGCGAAATTACCGATCAGCCGGCTACGAAACGGAATTCCCTTGTCCTTATAATACTGATATTGCCATTCCTGTTTGAGTTTACCCATGTCCACATTGGAGGGGCACTCCGACTTGCATCCCTTACAACTCAAGCAGAGATCCATTACATCTTTTATCTCGTCGTGTGCAAATGGATTCGCCTTATCAGACCGTGTAATCATCTCTCGGAGAATATTCGCCCGAGCTCTGGTTGTATCCTTTTCATTGCGTGTAGCCATGTAGCTAGGACACATGGTCCCACCGCTGACTTCCGTTTTTCTGCAATCGCCGGAGCCATTACATTGCTCAGCAGTTCGAAGAATTCCCATGGTTTCAGAAAAATCCAAAATGGTCTCGAACTCTTTCGTAGCCTGATCTTTTTCGTAGCGCAGATAAGTATCCATTGGTGGAGTATCAACAATCTTACCTGGATTGAAAATACATTGTGGGTCCCACACTTGTTTTAACCTCTTTATCAATGCATAGTTGTGCGGTCCAATCATTTTTGGAATAAATTCCCCGCGAAGTCGACCATCTCCATGCTCGCCGGATAGAGACCCATCATATTTTTTTACGAGTTTGGCTGTCTCTTCGGCCATGACTCGAAATAAGCTCACACCCTTCTCCTTTTTAAGATCCAATATTGGACGCAAATGAATCTCACCAGAGCCAGCATGGGCATAGTGTACACTGTAGAGGCCGTGCTTTTTCAGCAAGGTGTTGATGTCTGAAATAAATGCCGGCAAGTCATGAACGTCTACGGCGGTATCTTCTATTACGGGTACCGGTTTCTCATCACCCGGAACGTTGGATAAAAGTCCTAAGCCGGCTTTCCGTAAGTTCCAAACCTTTTTAATGTTATCGCCGCTGACAATTGGATACGAATATCCCAGCCCTTTAGCTTTCAGGTCCATCACAAGAATTTCAGCATCCCGTTCAGCTTCTGCTTCAGTAGCGCGTGTAAGTTCAGCGACCAAAATTGCCTGAGGATCGCCCTCAACAAAAAAACGATTTTCAAGTTGCAATCGATTTCTTTTGGTAGCCTCGAAGATGTAGTGATCCATCAATTCGACGGCAGATGGCTTATGTTGTAACACCACTAAATTTGCTCGCAACGATTCATCTATACTATGACAGTGAATACACACTAGTTTCTTGTGCGGCGGATCTAGAGGAGTCAGTTTTATTTTTGCTTCGGTGACAAACACTAGAGTACCCTCAGAGCCGGCAATCAGGCTACAAAAATTAAACTGGTCACCGTTTGGGTTAAAGGGTTGCATTCTTGCCAGCATATCGATAGCGTATCCGGTATTACGCCGGGGAATGGAGAGCTTCGGAAATTCCTTGTCGATCTCTGCTCTATTTTTATCGTCCGATAAAACTTCCCTAATGTGCGTGTATAGCGTTGACTCCAGGCCATTAGCCCGGGTGGCCTTTGCTAAAAATTCCTCTGTGTCAAGGGTTCCAAACGCAACTTTACTTCCGTCCGATAGAAAGGCAGTAACTTCCAGCAAGTGTTCACGGGTACTTCCATATACTACCGAATTGGAGCCGCAGGAATTATTCCCGATCATTCCACCAATCATCGCACGATTGGCAGTCGACGTTTCGGGTGCAAAGAAAAAACCAAATGATTTCAGATGGTGATTCAAATCATCCCGTACGACTCCTGGTTGAACAATCGCCCAACCCTCCTTCGCATTAACTTCGATGATTCGATTAAAATTTTTTGATACGTCCACGACAATCCCAGCGCCTACAACCTGGCCTGCCAGTGAAGTCCCTGCCGTCCTTGGAATAAGGGATGTCTTATTTGCCCTCGCAAATTTGATTAAGATTTCAATGTCCTTTTCAGTCTTGGGAACTGCCACTGCCGCGGGTACCTCACGATATGCCGAAGCATCGGTGGCATACAGTCTGCGGGTGGTTTCATCGGTGAAAAACTCGCCTTCCAGCTCATTTTTTAAGTCTCCAAAATTCATGCGTTAAAACTAACTAAAACCTCTCTATCTCTTCAACTTATGAATACCGGGTATATAAAAAAAGTTTTAGAATGATAACAATTAACGTTTGAAACAACGCCCTATTTTGTTGAAGCCCCTCCTCGGCATGCTTGGCGTTTAAACTTCGACTCAAATTACTTTGATTATATGTGCCGTTATCTCTAACTCTTTTTTACCATGGAGTCACAAGGGCACGGAGAAATCACGACAGAACGATTCTACGAAGCACATATCGACCACGGCTTGGCCGTCTTTGCGCCTTTCTGTCGACTGGATTTTCATAAGAAGTTTGCCATTTGAATTAACACTGTTTTGATTTCGGGTTTCAGGCTTCAAGTTGTGCGTCTTGTCATTCTGCACGTTGGCATTGCTGAACTAGAAACTTTAAACTCGAAACTTTTAGCTTTTTTAATATTAAGTTTCTTAAACGAAATGAAACGTTATTTCTAAGTCAACAAAGGTGGATTATCATATGTTAAACCTCCTCTTCGCTGATCCATTTTGGAATCGCAGGCGCAACGTATCGTTTCATTTTGTCGAGTAAGTCATTAATGTCGGCGCTTATCAGCAACATATTGTAGTTGGCTTTTTTCAAAAAACCTTTTTCGACCATAGTCC
>DASQTN010000250.1:0-2467 GCA_035641895.1 Chryseolinea sp.
ACCCGACTCCGTTTCACTGAATAAGACTTCGTTGGATTCAACCGTTACACAAATAGATTCCACAAGCCGTGCAACGCCGGCAGACACAAGTATGGTTCAACAACCAACACCAAAAGATTCCACGTTGACTCAGCCCAAACCAAATGTCGTCAACACCGACAATTATGTTTTTGAGGATGAAGCGGTGAAAAATCAGCCTACTGAATCCTTCCTGACACGTTATATGAAGGCGCGTGAAAAAAGCAGGATCACCGGTCCCTTTCCTTATGAATCGAAATTCAGTTCGAACAACCTGGTTACGTCGCTGGTAGTTGATCCGATCAGAGGACTCGGCATTTCCATTGAAACTCAAATGAATGACATGCTTGAGAACTATCGATTCTTTGGCGGTCTCATGACAAGTATTGACTTGCGAAACGGCGATTTCTATGGAGAGTTCCAATATCTTAAATCGCTGATTGATTTCAGTGCCCGATTTGACCGAAAAGGAATTCGCTGGCCAGCGCCTGAAGAACCGAATGCCACACAACGCAACCTCTATCACTATTCGCTCAACCGACTTGAAGTCGGGGCATCGCTGCCAATTTCAGATCGGATCAGATTTACACTTAAGCCCTTTGCAGCCTTGGCTCGTTCGGTCGATTTGACGGAAGAAGATTATCCAACATCCCCACCTACTGTCCCTCCGGTAAATAATTATTATGGAGGTGTCAAATCTGAAATTGTCTATGACAACTCTGTATCGACCGGTCTAAATCTTATCGAAGGAACACGTGGTAAAATTACGTTCCAGCATTATCAAGGGCTGAATGATGAAGAGTTGAGTTTCAGTCAGGCCTCTGTTGATGTAAGGCACTATCAAAAGATTTATAAAGAAATCGTGTTTGCCGTTCGCGGTTTTGCCGGAACGTTCTTTGGAAGATCACCGAAAAAGTACTTGCTCGGTGGTATGGACAATTGGTTCTTTAATGAAACGAAAACCACGGGAAGAACCAGCGAAGGGGAATACAATCCACTCGGATATCCGTACGAAAACCAGGACATTTTATTCGTGGAATTTGCTACCAGTCTACGTGGCTTTGACTATGCTAATATATTCGGCAACAGTGTGATTCTCGCCAATGCAGAGTTAAGAGTTCCGTTGATCCGCGCATTGTCGAGCGGCCCTATTTCTTCGAATTTTCTACGCAACATGCAATTCATAGCATTCTATGATATCGGAACCAGCTGGTCCGGTAAGCCGCCCTTTAGCTCAGAGAATAGTGTTAGTTACGAAGAAATCAACAGCGGAGGCTTTAATATAAAACTTAAGAATTATCTCAATCCATGGCTCTACAGTTATGGCTTAGGTATGCGTACCGTTATGTTAGGATATTATATAAAGTTTGATGTAGCCTGGCCGGTTGAAAACTACGAAGTAGCGGAACCAAGGCTTCACGTTACACTGGGCTTCGACTTCTAGAACCACAGGGGAAACAGTTATTCAGAGTGTTTTACGCAAAATATGTTTGTATTTTGCCGAGATTCTTTCAACTCAATTTTTCATTCATGCTTAAATCAATGACAGGCTTTGGCCAATGTTCCCTTGATGACGGACAAGTGCAGATTACTGCAGAAGTAAAAAGCCTTAATTCTAAATTCCTTGACCTCAATCTCAGGCTACCGAAAGTTTTTTCCGATAAGGAAATAGAAATCCGGAATCTGATCAGTGAAAAGCTTGATCGTGGCAAGGTGGCAATAGCCATCGATTATCAACGGTATGGTGAAGAGGAGACTAAACAATCCTATAACGAAAAATTATTCGTGGCTTACTATGCCGAATTGAAAAGGTTGGCTGATAAGGTAGTAGCTCCTTATGACCAACTTTTTGAATTGGCCCTAAATTCGCCGGAGGTTATCCAGACTAAACTTAAAGAAAGCAATACCGATCAAGAATGGAATAATGTAAAATTTTGTATAGTTCAAGCCTTGGACAAATGCGATCAGTTTAGAAAGACTGAAGGAAAAGTGCTCGAAAAAATGTTACAGGAATGTTGCAGTGTAATCTACCAGGAATTGAAAAATGTTGAATTATTGGATCCTAAGCGAATTGAAAAAATGCGGGAGAAATTGAAGGGAAACGTAGTCACATTTTTTGGTGAAGAAGGTTATGATACAAATCGCCTGGAGCAGGAAATTATTTTTTACATCGAGAAGCTGGACATCAATGAAGAAAAGGTACGCCTCAAATCCCATCTTGATTATTTCATGGGGGTCTTAAATGAACCACAGGGAAATGGAAAAAAATTAGGCTTTATCTCTCAGGAAATTGGAAGGGAAATAAACACCATCGGGTCCAAGGCCAGCGATGCGGGAATCCAGAAACATGTTGTTGTAATGAAAGAGGAGCTCGAAAAAATTAAAGAGCAATTAAACAACGTCGTCTGACGTTGCTTCAAACATCTTCAAATAAGCTTTGCAAGTGTAC